>CANDMI010000007.1 GCA_947385775.1 uncultured Eubacterium sp.
AAAATGCTCCGTTCCCCACTGTCCACATACAAATGATTTTTCTTTTCTCTCATAATCAACACCAACCTTTTTTGATTTCATTATATAGAGAAACAATAAACCAATCAAAGGTACGATTCGGACAAAAAAATAAGCGTACCACTATTTCTAATGATACGCTTATCATAATTCATTCTCTAATCAAGGTCGATATAAACGGTTACATTCGTTTCTCTCCATTGATTTTTCCTTACATACTGTCCGTTAGCCTTTCGGTAAGCTGCCGCCTGCTCGAAAGATAGCGGTAATTCAAAGGAAAGAGAACTCCTACCTACTTTGTATAGCCGCCTGCGCCGCCGCCAACCTAGCAATCGGAACGCGGAACGGTGAGCAGGATACATAGTCTAACCCAATCTTATGGCAGAACTCTACGGAAGATGGATCTCCGCCGTGCTCGCCGCAGATGCCTACATGGAGCTTCTGGTTAACTGGCTTGCCTAATTTGATCGCGGTTTCCATCAGCTTGCCAACGCCGTTTTGGTCTAATTTTGCAAATGGGTCGTTCTCAAAAATCTTCTTGTCATAGTAAGCTTCTAAGAACTTGCCTGCGTCGTCGCGGGAGAAGCCGAAGGTCATCTGGGTCAGGTCGTTTGTGCCGAAGCAGAAGAAATCAGCTTCCGATGCAATCTCGTCTGCTGTTAAAGCAGCTCTTGGGATCTCGATCATCGTGCCTACTTCGTATTCTAATTTTACGCCTGCCGCTGCAATTTCTGCGTCTGCTGTCTCTACTACGACTTTCTTAACGAATTTCAGCTCTTTAATGTCGCAGATAAGCGGAATCATGATTTCCGGTTTTACGTTCCAGTCAGAGTGCGCTTTCTGTACGTTGATCGCTGCACGGATAACAGCCTTGGTCTGCATCTTTGCAATTTCCGGATAGGTTACTGCAAGACGGCAGCCGCGGTGGCCCATCATTGGGTTGAACTCATGCAGGGAGTCAATCAATGCCTTGATGTCTTCTACCGATTTATTCTGTGCCTTTGCAAGCTTTTCGATGTCTTCTTCTTCTGTAGGCACGAACTCATGGAGTGGCGGATCCAGGAAACGGATCGTTACCGGACAGCCTTCCAAAGCTTCGTATAATTTTTCAAAATCGCCCTGCTGATACGGAAGGATCTTGTCAAGGGCTGCTTCCCTTTCTTCTACCGTGTCTGCGCAAATCATCTCGCGGAATGCAGCGATCCTGTCTTCCTCGAAGAACATATGCTCGGTACGGCAAAGGCCGATGCCTTCTGCGCCAAGCTCGCGGGCTTTCTTTGCGTCAGCCGGGGTATCTGCATTTGTACGTACCTTTAATGTACGATATTTGTCAGCCCATGCCATAACGCGTCCAAATTCACCAGCGATCGTAGCGTCTACGGTCGGGATGATTCCATCATAAATGTTGCCTGTCGTACCATCGATGGAAATCGGGTCGCCTTCATGGAACTCTTTTCCGGCTAATGTAAATTTCTTGTTTTCTTCATCCATAGCAATGTCGCCGCAGCCAGATACACAGCAGGTACCCATACCACGCGCAACTACAGCCGCATGGCTGGTCATACCGCCGCGGACCGTTAAAATACCCTGGGAAGCTTTCATACCTGTAATGTCTTCCGGAGAAGTCTCAAGACGTACAAGCACTACTTTTTCGCCCCTTGCGTTCCATTCCTCTGCGTCCTCTGCGGAGAATACGATCTTGCCGCATGCAGCGCCAGGAGATGCGCCAAGGCCCTTGCCCATCGGAGTCGCAGCCTTTAATGCGGCAGCGTCAAACTGCGGATGCAGCAACGTATCTAAGTTACGCGGGTCGATCATGGCAACCGCTTCTTCTTCTGTACGCATCCCTTCGTCCACTAAATCACATGCGATCTTTAACGCAGCCTGTGCAGTCCTCTTGCCGTTACGCGTCTGTAACATGAATAATTTACCATGCTCTACCGTAAACTCCATATCCTGCATATCTTTGTAGTGGTCTTCCAGTGTCTTGCATACATCTTTGAACTGGTCAAACGCCTCCGGGAATTTGTTTGCCATTTCTGTAATTTTCATAGGAGTGCGCACGCCGGCAACTACGTCCTCGCCCTGTGCGTTTGTCAAAAATTCACCAAACAGGCCCTTATCGCCGGTAGCCGGATCCCTTGTAAACGCAACGCCGGTGCCGCAGTCATCGCCCATATTGCCAAATGCCATAGACTGTACGTTAACGGCTGTGCCCCAGGAATACGGGATATCGTTGTCACGACGGTATACGTTTGCACGCGGGTTATCCCAGGAACGGAATACCGCTTTGATTGCGCCCATAAGCTGTTCCTTCGGGTCATCCGGGAAATCCGTGCCGAGTTTTTCTTTGTATTCAGCCTTAAACTGGCCTGCCAGTTCTTTTAAGTCATCCGCTGTCAGGTCAACGTCCATTTTTACGCCCCTGTCAGCTTTCATTTTATCGATTAATTCTTCAAAATATTTCTTTCCGACTTCCATAACAACGTCAGAATACATCTGGATGAATCTTCTGTAGCAATCCCATGCCCAACGCGGATTGTTGGACTTTTCAGCAATGACGTTTACTACCTCTTCATTTAAGCCAAGGTTTAAGATCGTGTCCATCATACCAGGCATAGATGCCCTGGCGCCAGAACGTACGGAAACGAGAAGCGGGTTTTCTTTATCCCCGAATTTTTTGCCTGTGATGCCTTCCATCTTTTCGATATGCTCATTGATCTGAGCCTGAATTTCCTCGTTGATCTCACGGCCGTCCTCGTAATACTGCGTACAAGCCTCTGTCGTGATCGTGAAACCCTGCGGAACCGGAAGGCCGATATTGGTCATCTCTGCCAGGTTTGCGCCCTTGCCGCCCAAAAGCTCACGCATGTTTGCATTGCCTTCGCTGAACAAATATACCCATTTGTTTGCCATTTGAATTTTCCTCCTAATTCATCATTACATTGTTGATACTGCATAGTTTATTTTTATGTGAACTTTTCCAAACATGCCTGTCCGAAATCCATCCACATTGTTAACTCTGTTGCTTTTACGTAGCGCACATATTTATTTTACCATATTTTTCCATAATAGCAACTATTTTTTGTTGTTTAAAACGTAAATTTATCTAAAAAGTATGCATCCAGGTCTGCGATGGCCACGCGCTGCTGCTCCATAGAGTCGCGGAAGCGAACCGTAACCGCATTGTCATTTTCCGAATCAAAGTCATAGGTCACGCAAAACGGCGTGCCGATCTCATCCTGCCTGCGGTAACGCTTGCCGATATTCCCCCGGTCGTCAAATTCGCAGTTATAGCGCTTTGATAACTGCGCAAACACCTTTTCGGCGCCTTCATTTAGCTTTTTCGACAGCGGCAGAACGCCGATCTTAACCGGCGCAAGCGCCGGATGGAAATGAAGGACGGTACGCATATCCGGCTTTTCCTGAGTGCCGATATTTTCTTCATCATAAGCAGAGCACAAAAACGCCAGCAATACGCGCTCCACCCCTAAAGACGGCTCGATGACATACGGGATATATTTTTCATTTTTCACATCGTCAAAATAGGTTAAATCCTGCCCGGATGTATTCTGGTGCTGCGTCAGGTCATAGTCGGTACGGTCCGCGATGCCCCAAAGCTCGCCCCAGCCAAATGGGAATAAGAACTCAAAATCCGTCGTAGCCTTGCTGTAAAAGGAAAGCTCTTCTTTATCATGGTCACGCAGGCGCAGCTCCTCTTCTTTTATGCCAAGGTTTAAAAGCCAGTCGCGGCAAAAACTCCTCCAATACTGGAACCACTCTAAATCGGTGTCCGGCTCGCAGAAAAATTCCAGCTCCATCTGCTCAAATTCCCTGGTGCGGAAAATAAAGTTCCCAGGCGTGATCTCATTTCGGAAAGATTTGCCAATCTGTGCGATGCCAAACGGAATCTTCTTTCTGGAGGTACGCTGCACATTTTTAAAGTTCACAAAAATCCCCTGGGCAGTTTCCGGGCGCAGATATACGGTATTTTTCGCATCCTCCGTTACGCCCTGGAAGGTTTTAAACATCAGGTTAAACTGGCGGATATCTGTAAAATTGTGCTTGCCGCAGCTTGGGCAGGCGATTTTATGCTCCTCGACAAACGACACCATCTGCTCGTTTGTCCAGCCGTCCACGCTGCCGTCTAACGCAATGCCGTTTTCATTTGCATGGTCTTCAATTAATTTATCCGCCCGAAAACGCTCATGGCATTCCCTGCAGTCCATCAGCGGGTCGGAAAAACCACCAAGATGGCCGGAGGCTTCCCATGTCTTCGGGTTCATTAAAATCGCGCAATCCACCCCCACATTGTACGGGTTTTCCTGGACGAATTTCTGCCACCATGCTTTTTTGATGTTATTTTTTAATTCCACGCCCAAATTGCCATAATCCCATGTATTTGCCAAGCCGCCGTAAATATCGGAGCCTGGGTAGATAAACCCCCTTGCCTTTGACAGCGCAGTTATTTTTTCCATCGACTTTTCCATTTTTGATTCAATCCTCCTTTTGCCCTTACGGGCATGAAATATGTAAATTTTACGCTTAACTATTGATACAGGATATACGCAGGCTCCGCCCCCGGATTGTCCGCGTCAAACGCAGCCTCCGCCGTATCCTTTTCCACTACTTTTACGTTGCCGTCGGATACATACTGGATTTTTCCATCCACCTTTATATGAATATTTTCCCCTACCACAACGACGTTTAAATCCTCTTTTTCCAGCTCCTTTTCATCCACGCCCTCTGCTAATTTACCGTCCTCCACCTTTAAGAACGGCTGGTCAAAGCTATATTCCCGCTCCTTTGCCTGTTTTACGGTCCCCGCAAACAGCGTCACATCGTTAAACTGGGCATAGTCGATATAGCTTGCATAGTTTAAATAAAGCCTGGCTACGCTGCCCTTATCTTTGGAGGAGCTGATCTCAAAGCTTTCTAATTCTACGCTTCCGTCTCCGTTTTCCGCTACATAGCTGTCCACCGATTCTGTAATATAATTTTTCAGTTCTTTTTCATCGTAGTATTTTTCATTAAAATCTTCAATATCCGCTCCGATCACCGTCCCTTTTTCCGTAATATAGACAGTGCTGACAGACGCCTGAAAAGGCTGCCCGCAGGCCGCAAACATCCCCGCTGCCAAAACCGCAGACAGCGTTACATACAGTTTCCGCTTCATGGCTGTAGTTTCCTCCTTATGTAAATCAACTGGTTTTAACGATATGATTCCAGCATTTCTTCTGATTTGAATACATGGCTGTTATACTGATGTATGTATTTTGAAATGATTTCATCCACCCTGCTAAAAACAGCCGGGCTTAATGTAAACGTATAGAGCTTTTCCAACGGGGACGTAATGATATACTGCAACGCGTACAGCGCGGACGCATCCAGGGGTATGGCATACTCCCCCTTTAAGCAGTCCGGGCACAGACAGCCGTGGCGGCGGACGGAAAAATAATACAGCCCGTCCTTGCCGCCGCAGTTCATGCAGGAAAAAACGTTTGGATACTCGCCGAACAATACAAGCACGCGCAGCTCATAGATCCTGCGCACAAGGCGGTTATCCAGCGCAGGCTTTAGCAGCGCCTTTAAGGATACATACAGCAGGTTTAAAAAATCTGTGCCGTCCATATTTTCCTGCATATAAAAGCCCGCCATTTCCAGGAAATAAAACCCGAAACACGCCGCTTCAAAATCACCCGCAAGCTCCCTGAAATAATCTGTGATCACAGCTTTTGCCAGGTTGTAGGCGCTTTTTCCTTCAAAGACCTCAAACCGGCCAAAAGAAAAAGGATTGCACGCAGCCAAAAACGCGCTGTTCGGGCGCCTCGCCCCCCGCGCAAAGGCTGTGATCTTTCCTCTTTCCCTGGTTAAAATCTGTATTCTTTTGTCATACTCACCTACAGGCATTGCCGAAAGCGCCATGCCTGTCAGGACAACTGTCTGTCCCATCCTTTACTCCATTTGTAAGCGGCCTGTCCCTACGCCGCTGCTCCTGCTCGCAGTACCTTAAATAATCACTGACCTTGCCGCTCACCGCAAAATCTTTCCAGCAATCTCTTGTCATATGCGTCTCCCCTTTCCTCTTAAGGTTAGGTTTTGCATATTCCAGGCTTTCGATACAAGATAAAATTTGCCAGCGTGATTTATGTGTCTTCTTTATATCCAAAATTTTTCAGTAAAAGCTCGCTGTCCCTCCAGTTTTTGCGAACCTTTACCCAAAGCTTTAAATTCACCTTTTCCCCGACTAACCGTTCGATCTCAAAACGGGCATTGGTTCCGATTTTTTTAAGCATCGCGCCTTTTTTGCCGATGATGATCCCCTTATGGGATTCCCGTTCGCAGATAATCGACGCTTCGATGTCCACAATCGGCTTGCCCTGGCGCATTTTCATACGCTCAATCGTAACCGCAATCCCGTGGGGCACTTCGTCCTCCAGCGCCTGCAACGCTTTTTCCCGTATCATCTCCGCCGCGATCTGTCGTTCCGGCTGGTCTGTCACCGTATCTTCGTCAAAAAACATTGGCCCGTACGGAAGGTATCGAAAAACCGAATCGATAATATCCCCCACATTATCTCCCAAAAGGGCGGAAGCGGGGATGATCTCGTCAAAATCATATACCTCCCGGTACGTATCGATAAACCGCAGCAGCTCTTCTTTTTTTGCCACGGTATCGATTTTATTGATCACAAGCAAAACCGGCGTATTTGCTTTTTTCAATATTTCCGCAATATGCCGCTCCCCCGCCCCGATAAAATCCGTAGGCTCCACCAGCCACAATATCGCGTCCACATCCTTTAGCGTATGCTCCGCCGTGCTTACCATAAACTCGCCCAGCCTGTTTTTCGCCTTATGGATGCCCGGGGTGTCCAAAAAAACGATCTGGCCCTTTTCCTTATCCGTATAAACCGTCTGAATCCGGTTTCTGGTGGTCTGCGGCTTATTGGATGTAATCGCGATCTTCTGCCCGATGATCCGGTTCATCAGGGTCGATTTTCCCACGTTCGGCCTGCCGATAATTGTGACGAAGCCAGATTTAAAGTCCGGTCCAACGCCTGAATGTCCTTGCATACTGCCTCCCCCGATCCGTTTTCTAAAATTTTTCTAAAATAAAATATATCTAAAATAAATCCTCAAGCGCCAGAAACATCCCGGACTCTTTTTCTAACATCTGCTCGTTTCCAATGACGCAGATATTCCCCTCTGACAATACCGCCTGAACCAGCGGCGCAAGCTCCCTTATATTTTGCGGCTGCGCGTCAAGCGCTTCATCCCGTTCTCTTTGCACGTCCTCCTGGGTTAAATGGGTCAGGTAGGCCATCATGGAGCGGTAGCCTTTTGCGGAAGGGTTTAACGGCGCGTCCAGATCGCTTACCGTGCCGATAATATATTTTGTCATGTCGCGTTCATCCGCGTCAAATTTTTCCAGATAGTCCGTAATCCCCTCAAACACCTCGTTGGACTTACGCAAGTTCGGGTCGCGGTAGGTGGAAAAATACGTATCCCCGGAACGGGTAAAGCCGCTCATGCACCCATACGCCCCGCCTTTCACCCGGATATTCAGCCACAGGTAATCGTAATTTAAGATCACCTTCAAGATCCGAAGCGCTCCGGTATAGGAATACCCTTTTCTTTTAAAATTCCCGGCCCTGGATACGTACTGCACCTGCGCCGCGTCCTTAAAGCCCTCGTTTTTCTTTGTGCAGATAAGCTCACAGCTTTCCTTTGGATAATCCGCTGTAAACAACGCCTGCTTTAACAGGTCAAAATGCCGCGCAAACTGCTGATACCCCTCTTCGTCGCCTGTTATGCCGATGATCAGCTTTTCCGGACGGAAGATTGCCGCAAAAAGCTGCTTTAAGACCGCCTTTATTTCCTCTTTTTTCTGTTCAAAATTGCTTTCCGCATCCGCCAAAAGCCGGTACAGCCCGATACCGCCTGCTAAATCATTAAAATCCGCCGCCTTTGAAAAATAAGACATGGCCCGAAGCGCCGATACCGCGTGCCCCGCCTGCATAAACTGCATTTCCATCCGGGATTTTGCCTGTGCGATGACCTCATACAGCCGCTTGTCATCGTCCAGCTTCGTCGTACACAAAATGCTGCGCAAAAGCTCTACCGCCGTCTTTGTCTCACGGTACAGCGCCTTTACCGCCACCTCATATTTACGCACTAACGTATCCGGGTCTTTGGTATCCTCACATACGATCAAATTCACCGAAATTCCCCCGGTATGCAGGTAAATCTCGTTGGAAAGGTCATTATAGGTATATTCCTCGGTGTCCATATCGGCCAGTACCGCCTTTAAAAGCCCAAGGTAAGGCACCCATTCCTCTTTTATATCAGACAGGTCAAAGAGCAGGCTGATATAATTAATGCCATTGGAGTACATATTATGGTGGACAGCCGGTATCCCTGAAATCTGCTTTTCTTCATTATAAAAAGGAGCCGCTTCCCGCTTCATATCCTTACGGGAAAGCATCGGGATCTTTGCCAGATCCTCTTTGGAGGACGGCTGCTGCTGGTAATCCTTTAAATGAGCCGTATCCGCCACAAGCTGTCGCACCTCATCTTCCGATAAGGAAGCCTTGTAAGAAGCCAGCTTTTCTTCCAGCGCCTTTTCCCTTTCTTCGTTTAAGCCCTTCTTTGGCTCTACCAATACCACCGTCTTATGGGTATTGTCGATCAGATATTTTTGGAGCAGCCCCTCAAAATACCCGTCTGTCGTATGCTCCTTTAAAAACCGGAACGTATTTAAAGCTTCCAGATGCAAAAACGGCGCATCGTCATCGTATAGCCAGCTATCCAGGCATTGCAGCCCGTAAATCAGCCCCTTTGGATAAGAGCCAAAATCCGCTTCCCGGAAACGGAACTCGTTGCTGTTGATGCCTGCAAGCAGCGCTTTTTCATTCAGCCCGTTTTTCACAAGCCCCCGCAGCGTGTCTTCGATAATCTGGACAAACCGCTCTTTATCGCAGGCGTTTGCGTTTTTTGCGGTAACGGTAAAAAGCGGCTGGTAGGTGGAGCTGTCATAGCCGCCGATAATATCCTTTCCGATCTTTGCGTCTAACAGCGCCTTTTTCAGCGGAGCCCCAGGCGCGTTTAAAAGGGCGTAATCCAGCACTTCAAACGCAAGGTAAAGCTCCTTATCCAGCACATTCCCAACCGCCACGTTATAAGACAGGTACGTATTGTCCTGCTCATTTTCCGAGCTTGCGATGGAATATTCTTTTGTAACCTCGATTGGCTGTGCAAACGGCTTTTGCGCCTGAATACTGGAATCCAGCTCAATTTTATCATAATGGGACAGGTATTGCCTATCCATCCAGTCTAATTTTTCCGCAATATCCATATTGCCATAAAGGTAGATATAAGAATTGCACGGATGGTAATATCTGCGGTGGAAATCCAGGTACGCTTCATAGGTCAGCTCAGGAATATACTCCGGGTCGCCGCCGGACTCATTTGCATAGGTTGTATCCGGGAACAGGGAATTTAAAACCGTCCGGTTGAGCACATCCTCCGGGGAAGAAAACGCCCCCTTCATCTCGTTATACACTACACCGTTTAACGTTAACGGCGCGTCTTCTGACTCCAGCTCGTAGTGCCAGCCTTCTTGTTTAAAGATCTCCTGATATTTGTAAATATTTGGATGCAGTACCGCGTCCATGTACACATGCATCAGGTTTTGAAAATCCTTGTCATTACAGCTTGCCGCCGGATAAACGGTTTTATCCGGGTAGGTCATCGCATTTAAAAACGTATTTAAGGAGCCTTTTACCAGCTCCACAAACGGGTCCTTTACCGGAAACGCGTCGGAGCCGCACAATACTGTATGCTCAATAATATGCGGCACGCCTGTGCTGTCCTCCGCCGGGGTGCGGAATCCGATATAAAACACCTTATTTTCATCCTCATTGGAGATCACGCTGATTTTGGCCCCGCTTTTTTTATGGCGCAGCCTTATTCCCTGTGAATGGATGTCCGCAATTTCGCGGTCTTCTAATATTTCGTACGCAGATAACTCTGACAGTTTCAAATATATTTCCTCCTATTCCATAATGTATGCCATTTTATTATAGGCATACTTCTGACATTCTATCCCATTTACACGCGTCTGTCCAGTTCATGGATAAACAGCCCGCTGCGCAGCTTTGGCTCAAACCAGGTGGACTTTGGCGGCATTAAAAGCCCCGCGTCCGCCACCGCAAACAACTCTGCGATGTCAGTCGGATACATGGCAAACGCCGCCGCACAGTCTTCCCCTACCCGCCGTTCCAGTTCATCCAGGCCGCGTATCCCGCCTACAAAATCAATCCGGCTGTCTGTCTTTGGGTCTTGAATCCCAAGCACAGGCCCAAGGAGCAGATTTTGCAAAAGCGACACATCAAGGCTGCCTACCGGGTCATCCGGAATATCCTGCTCCTTTACCCGGCACGAATACCACTTTCCAGCCAGATACATGGAAAATGTGCCTTTTTGCCGCGGTTTTCTGGCATCTTCTACTGCCTGTCCAATTTCTGTTTCTTCTATATAAAATAGCTCTCCCGCTTTTTTCAAAAACTCCTGCGGCGTATAGCCGTTTAAGTCCTTCACAACCCGGTTATAATCCATGATCATAAGCTGGTCGTCCGGAAACAGCACGGATAAGAAGTAATTAAACTCCTCCTCCCCGGTATACGACGGATGCGCCCCCCGCCGCTTTAGCCCCACCTTTACGGCGGAAGCCGCGCGGTGATGCCCGTCCGCGATATAGATCTCCCGGATATCCGCAAACGCGGCCTTTACTGCCTGGATACGCGCTGCATCGTCCATCCGGTATACCCGGTGCGTCACGCCGTCCTCCGCCGTAAAATCATAGAGCGGCTCTTTCTTTTTTGTCTCCAAAACCGCTTCGTTTATAGCTTTACAGGAACGGTAAGCAAGAAAGATCGGCCCGGTCTGGGCATTGCATACATCCACATGGCGGATACGGTCCGCTTCCTTCTCCGCCCGGGTGTTTTCATGCTTTTTAATGACCTGGTTTTGATAATCGTCAATAGAGGCGCATGCCACAATCCCCGTCTGCGTCCTGCCCTGCATCGTAAGCTCATAGACGTAGAAGCAACGCTCCTTTTCCTTTACAAAGGAGCCATCCGCTACCCTTTCCCAGAGCATATCATGGGCTTTTTGATATACCCTGTCGTCATACATGTCCATCTCATCCGCAAACTGTGTCTCCGCCCGGTCAATGTTTAAAAAAGAATCCGGATTGCGTAACGCCTCCTGCTTTGCTTCCCTGCGGTTGTATACATCATATGGAAGCGCCGCGATTTTTCCCGCTTTCTCTTTGCATGGCCGGATGCAAAGAAACGGCCTGATATCTGCCATATCTCCCTCCTGAGATTATAATCTGTAATTATCTAAAAGCTGAAACTGAAACTCATTCTATATCTGGAATTTATCCATCATCTGCATCATTGCGTCTACCTGTGATTTTTGCTGCTCGCTGACTGCGGCTGTCTCCTGTGAGGTCGCGGAGTTATTGTCCACCACCGCGGATACCTGGTCTAAGTTATCCTTTAACTGATGCATGCTGGCTACGCCGCTTTCAAGCATCTCGCCAACCTGCCCCATTTTATCTGTGGCGATTTTCGCATCCTGCATTACGTCGTCAATGCTGGCCGCCGTTTCATCCGCAAGGGCAATCCCGCTTTCTACCGATGAAATCGCGGATTCGATCAGCTTTGTCGTCTTGCCGGCCGCCTTTGCGGATTCTTCCGCCAGATTTTTCACCTGCTCCGCAACTACCGCAAAGCCCTTCCCGGCTTCACCCGCCCTTGCCGCTTCAATCGCCGCGTTCAAAGAAAGCAGGTTTGTCTGAGACGCTATATCTTCAATTGCCCCGATGATCGTGCTGATCTGCTCATAACACCCGCTGATTTCCCCAATGGCTTCTTTTAAACGCATCATCTTCTCGTTTCCGGTTACAAGCGTAGCCGCAGCCTTGGTGGAAAGCTCCACAGACATTTTCGTTTCTTTTACATTCTTTTCCATGCTTTCGGTCATCTGGTTAAATACTGATACCAGCTCGGATACCTGGCCCGCCTGATTGGTGCTGCCCTGCGCTAAATCCTCCGCCGCGAACGCAAGCTGCGCCGCGCCGCTGTCAATCTGGCCGGACACATCCCGAAGCGTATGTAAGGTATCCCGCATTTTACTGCTGATTTTTTGGAAGGATTCTTTGATTTCCGCAAATTCCCCGACGTACTGCTCATGGAGCTGTATCTGGTAGCTGCCGTTGCCCATCTGCTCTAACACTCTGGAAATTTCTTCGATGATCGCATGAGTGTTTTCCTTCATCGTCGCGATGGAAGATACCATCAGCCCTACCTCGCCTTCGTGGATATCCAGATCCAACGGCACGTTAAAGTCCCCTTTTGCCAGCTCGCCCATCTGGTCGGACACCTTTTCAATCGGGTCTAAAAGCGCATCCTTTGTATATTTTACCGCGATCTTTATTTTGCCCCTTATATAAATGAAAGACCACAGCACCATAAGGTTCAACACATACTGAATGATGCTCATCGTTGTCTGAACCTTGCTTTTCCTGTCTCTTACTTCTTCAATCGTATTTTCTGTAAGCTCTGTAATCTCATCCACCACATCGGAATACTCCGCTGTAAAAATAAAACCCTCCGCGGTTTTCAGATCCCCGTTTTTTGCGCTTTCAATCGCCTGCTCCTCCAATGGCACAAGGGATTCGGACATTTCGGAAATATGGTTGATCGCATCCCACTCACTTTGCTTTAGCCCGCTTTTTTTCAATACCTGCAAAGCCTTCCCGCGGTTATCGTCCTGGTTTAACTCCTTTTCGTAAGCATTTAGATACTGGTCTTCCCCGGTTACCGCATAGCAGCGTATCGCGGCCGTCAGCGTCTTTGAGCCAACGCGGTACTGATCTAAAGCGATCGCCGCGTCAAGCTGCGAGCTTTGCACCCTGGACAATGCAATATTAAATACAGTAAATACCAGCAACAAAATAATACCAAACCCAACCGCGCCAAACTCCATTTTGACCAGCCCGTTGAGATGTTCCCCCTGGCTGCCCTGAACCGTTTTTACCTGTTCCTTTGTTTTTGCTTTCATTTTTTCATCCTTTCCAAGAGCAATTCATTGACATTCCCTTTTGTTTTCCGATCAGGCCATCCTTGCAAACAGCCGTCTGATTTATGTATCTATTTTATCACAATAAATTTCAGAAAAAAATACTAAAATGAAAGAAAATTGATTTACAACCCATATTTTTTAAGATCCACCCTGCCTTCTGTAACCTCTATCCCGTCCGCCCGAAGCAGGCCCGCCTGCACCTCGCCCCCGCCAAACGCAAACGCCCCGGCAAGCTCCCCTTTCGCGTTGACCACGCGGTAGCATGGAATCGAATCCGGGTCCGGGTTATGATGCAGCGCGTTTCCAACCGCCCGGGCCATCCTTGGGTTTCCCGCCATTTTCGCCACCTGTCCATAGGTCGCCACTTTCCCTTTCGGGATTTTTTTGACCGCTTCATAGATCCGCTTTGACGGGCTGTCCGTAACCATATCGTAGCTTTCCGCGATCATCCGCTTCACATCATCCTCCGGTATCGTGCCGTCTAGTATGATCGTATTCCAGCGCTCTTTATTCTGATGCCAGCCCGGGATTACGGATGGATATGTGCTGCGCCAAAAATCCCGCCAGCCCGGGTCTGTTTTTACATTTAGATTTATATAACCATCCCGCTCATATGTCCATAAAAACGCTTTTTTGCTTCCCCGCACCCGGACTAGCTGCCAGTTTGGGTCGTGGAATGGGGCATCCTGGTAGGTGTTTGGGAAGGACAGGCCATAGGATAGGGCTTCTTGTCTTGTGTTCATTTTATTTTCTCCTCTATATTGGGTATATTTAATCATTCGCAAATAAATTAAGTTTTGAATAAATCAAATATGCTTTTTAATTTATGCGCTAAATTAGGTATATCATATAATGTAATGTCAAATACCATATTTAGATCAATGCTGTCATATCCATGTACAATTTTATTTCTTAAACCAGCAATCTCATTCAACTGTAATTCTGGATATTTTGTGTGAAACCCCAGTGCGCATAGCTTCTTTGCCTGTTCGCCAATTTGTTCTAACGCAAAACATAAAGACATCTGATACTCTGGATTTTTCAGAAAACATTCTTAATCTTTTTTATTTTTACTTTGTATATTCTCAATAATCTCACAATATCGTAATATACTCTCAATATAATTACTTGCTCTGTCCATCATATATCACCCTTCTTTCATCAAGCAAATCCATCTCCTGTATAAACTTGGGTAGAAACTCCACATTTAAAACATCCACATTTTTTCCAAGCGCTCTTTCTAATTCCTGCATAAATCCAATCCGTTTTAATCCCCTGCAATTATCTCCATAAGAAACCAATAAATCAATATCGCTGTCTCCCGACGGATTTCCATCAAAATAAGAGCCAAAAAGCAAAACTTTTTGTACATGATAATCATTCGCAACTTTGGCAATCCTATTTTTTATTTCCTCAATATTAAATATATCCATATCCCGCTCCTAATTTTAAATCTTTTCTATTTTCGCTTTTAATTGTTTCAGACTATAAAGCGCATATTAAAAAATCCTTTTCAAGCACGCTTTAGGCATATTATATTCGATTGCCTGTTGTTTCGCAATATTTATGACAAGAATCTACGCCAAACTGTAACATCTTCGTTACTTTTCATGGGGTGGGGATTTATCATATAAATGATAAATAATAGAGCGTTATCCGGCAGTTTGGTTTTGGGATATTTTGAATGTTTGGGCTACCTGGACGCTGGAAGCAAGCCGGGAGCCTGTCCGGATGTTTCCAGCGTCCGGGTGGGCTTTTTTCATGTTCCCAATCAACGACAGTAAATGTATATATGTCTGCGCCTTTGGAACAGTTTAAAAGTCAACTTTTTAAACTAAGATTTATCTTCTACTCCGAATAAATTCTAAAACTTCTTTTTCCCTGCCATGTTCCAATATATATTCCACAACATTGTGTTTTTTAAGCGCCTTTTGCATCAACGCTTTATCGAGTTGTTGAAATACATCTATTGCGTTTCGCTTTGTCAATGCATTGATTTTCTTTAAGAGCAGGGTATCCTGTTTTTTTCTATCTGCATCTTCTGGCGGATAACCGATGCCAAATTCATCCTCAAATAATTTTTCTAAGGTACACTGTAAATTGATTTCTCCGGCCCAGCCAAAATTCAACCCCAAAGGAAGTGACACAGAATTTCCGTCATTAATTCTTCCAAACAAAAATGCATCTTGCGGATTTTCCACATATCCACAAATTACATCAGGAAGACTGTTACAGGCAATCATCATTCCTTGTCCCGAAGAACATCCTGTCACAACAAAATCAATCGATCTGCTTGATAAAAGCATACTGATCATTACCGCAATCTCTATGTATGAAAAATAGCAGGATTCATCCTTATAGCAGCCAAAATTAATCACTTCATACCCATGTTTTTCTACTGAGTTTGCAGTACAACGATATAACAATTTATTTTTCTCCGCTTGGGAAGTCGCTTGGATCACTCCGATCTTCATATACCCTCTCACCTTCCATTTACTGATTATACATAATTATACCATGGTTTGTATAATTCCAAAAGCAGAATATTTCATTTATATATCATGACGGTAACAGTTCGTTACTTTTCACGGCCCAGGAATGCGCACTAGCTGCGCATTCCGTATGAAAGAGTAACAACAGTTCAGCCATCGGCTGTAAGATGGGCGAATCATGCTTGCATGAATAAACACGTCTCACAGTCGATCAGCGACCGCCTCGCCTCATCCTTTTAACCTCCCGTTAATTTTTCCCCCAAAAATTTTAACCCCCGCTCCATTGCCCACTCCCCCAACCATTTGCTATAATAAAACCACTAGGAGGCGTTCTCATGAAAATCAACCAGATCATCCGCGAAAAACGAAAGGCCCTGTCCCTGACCCAGGAACAGGTCGCAAATTATTTGGGCGTGTCCACGCCCGCCGTAAATAAATGGGAGAAAGGAAGCGCATACCCGGATATTACGCTGCTTCCCGCTCTTGCACGTTTATTAAAGACAGATTTAAATACGTTATTATCTTTTCAGGAAGATGTGACGGACTTAGAAATTAATCAATTTATAAAAGAATTAGACAAAACCCAAAAAGAACAGGATTTTCCCGCCGCTTTCCAAAAAGCAATGAAAAAAATAGAGGAATACCCTGGCTGCGATAAGCTGACGGCTTCCGCCATCCTTTATTTAGAAGGCGCGCTGTTTCTTTCTCCTTCCATAGATGAACCAGAGCGGTACAAAGAAAAATTGGAAGTTTTTTACGAACGCCTGGCAAAAAGCGAGATCACAGAAATCAGAGAAACCGCAACCCTGATGTTACTCTCCTATGCGCGAAACCGCAAGGATTTTGCAAAAGCGGAGGAGCTTTTAAATTCGCTGCCCGGTCAGACACCCAAATCAGCCTCCGAATCTACGCTCGGATTCACATTTGAGTCCGTCATAAATAAAGAAGAGCAGCTTGCCATCCTCCTTCAGCAGCAAAAAAAGTATGCCGAGGCAAAAAGAATATGGCAGCGGCAGATCTTAATCGGCGTTACGCATATGCAAAACGCCTTGCTAAACCTTTTGGAGATTTCGTTGGCGGAACAAAACGTCCCGGACGCGGATTTTTACGCAAACCTGCATGAAACGCTGATCCGCCAGTTTGATTTTCCAGAGTGGATGCGCTACACTTGCGCCTTTGAAATTGCGATGGAAACAAAGGACAAGGAAAAATGCTTATCCATTCTAAAAAAATTGCTTCCAGCCATGAAAAAAGAATGGAACCCCGACAAGCGCCGGTTATACCGTAACGCGGCGCATGGGGCTTCCAGCTTGTTGTCCGAAAGGCTGCTTCAAAACCTTTGCAAGGAATTAAGCGAAAAGGACGAATACGCGTTTCTTCGCGATTGTGACGGATTTCAGGAATTAATGATTCAAATAAGCCAAAGCCAAGCTAAAACAGCCAAAAATTAAATCAAATTAAAATTAAATCAAAAATCAAGTTTTACGCATATTTGAAAATTAATTCCAGATATCTGCTCCGCCCACATATTTTGCCGCAATCCGTCCTTTTTCCTCCGCCAGGTAAAAATATCGCTCCAGCCGCTGCTTCGCATCTAATTTGCGAACGCCATTCATTTTTCCATCGTCCAAAACAAGCGCGTCCATTTCATATCCTTTTTCAAAGCTTCCGACTTTTCCAAAAAACGCGCCTCCGCCTTTGGTCGCTAAATAAAACGCCTCCTCCATCGTAAGCGGCTTTTTGCTCTGGTCCAAAAGCCGCCAGTACAGCTTGGAGACGCAGATCGCATCGATCATGCAGCGAAACATGGACATGCTCGCGCCGCCTGCCACGTCCGTCCCAAGCCCTACCGCAATCCCTTCCTCTAAATATTTCCGGATCGGCGCGATTCCAGAAGCCAGGTTCATATTCGACTGCGGACAGTGGGCCACATACACGCCATTTTGCTTTATCCGCGCGACCTCCTCCTTGGAGGAGTAGACGCAATGCGCCATTACGGTTTTTGCTTCCCCGCCAAACAGCCCGAACCTCTCGTATACGTCTCCATAGCAGGACGACCATGGAAACAGCTCCTTTACCCAGCTTATTTCAGATAAGTTTTCCGATAAATGGGACTGCACTGGAATCTTATATTTTTTCTGCAATCCGCCTAAGCCTTCCAGCAGCGCTTCGCTGCAGGAAGGGGCAAAACGCGGCGTAAGTATCGGGCGGACGGTTTCATATTTCCCGAGAGTTTCATCCAGCCAGGATACCGTCGCTTCGATAGAAGCGTCTGTATCCTCCTTTAGCCTGTCGTCGCAGTTTTGGTCCATATTCACTTTGCCCACAAATGCAACCAGCCCCGCGTCGTTTAACGCTTCCATCAGAAACTTTGCAGCGTCTGTATGGATCGTGCTGAATATGACGGCCCTTGTGGTGGCGCTGTTTTTTAAGTCCTGCGCAAATATCCGATACGCTTTTTTTGCGTATTCCATATCCCCATAGCGGCTTTCTTCTGGAAACGTGTGCGCCTTTAGCCAGTCTAACAGCTCTAAATCCAGCCCAAGCCCCTGGGACGGATACTGCGGCGCATGGATATGCAGATCCACCAGTCCCGGAATGATCAGCATATTTTTATAATCGATCACAGGCAGTCCCTCATACTCCTTTGGCAAAACCGGATAAGCCCCCTCACAGATCCCCTCACGGCACACTACATACCCCTGGTCTAATGTTTCCAGTTCCCCCATCGTCTTTGCATAGCAGATCGTTCCCTTTAACGCAAATGAAGCTTTTTCCATAATCCCACTCCTTTCTGAATTGAAATTCCTTACTGATCAAAACTTGTTTTTAATCTAAACTTATTTTTAATCTAAACTTATTTTTAATCAATATCATTGTCATATATAGTCTCACGTCTCCCGTGCGGTCTCTTTGATAATATCCGCCCTTACAAGCTTTCCCGCAGGGACGAAAACCGCCGCCAAAGCAATTCCTACATTTAACAGCATCACAGCCGCCATGATCCCACTTGGGACCGCCGCCGTAAAATGCAAAAACTGTAATACATGCGCCATATAATAATCCATCATCCGCCGAAAAACAAGATGGTATGCCAAAAAAACAGTCAGATCCGCAAGCAGGCCGTATCGAAGCCCTGTTTGCAGGATCATCCGGTAAATCCCCGCGTCCGTAATGCCCATCGCCCGCAGTATCCCGTATTCCCTTGTGCAGGATAGAATCGTATAATCCATGCTGTTCATAATATGAAACAGGCTGATAATAAGAAGGATCGCGGCGATCCCGGAAACAAACGCCTGCTGCTTACGCAAATAGCTTTTCTGCGTTTTTATCGCCTGTCCGTAATCCTGCAAAACTGCCTTTGGCACGTCTCCTATCGCCGCAAACAGCTCTCCGATTACCGCGTCCGTATCCGCGCCCTTTGCTGGGGACGCGTTTATGATGCTGTAATCCGTAATCCCAAAATATCGCTCCATCTGGGCGTTTGTGAAAATAAAGCTTTGCGCGTTGCGCCAGGAATTTACGTTTAAACAGCCGGTTTCCTGCGCGAGAGGGCGGCTTACGATCGCGGCGATCTCAAACTCCTTTTCCGCATGATCCTTGCCTGCGCCCTGAAATTTCATTGCCTCTTCCAAATCTCTTAACTCTCTTAAGCCATTGCCGCCGGTTAACGCCTTTAAGGTCACAACGTCTCCCGGATGCTTTCCATAAAAGTTATAATTTCCCTGCCCGTCCATGTTCGCCACCGCTATGACCCGGTTTCCTTTTTCCAGATCAGCAGGGTCAATTTCCCCCTCTAAAACATAGTCCGACAGCTGTTTTATCATCCCCGCATCGTACCCGTACACATTGTATTTAATCCCATAGGAGCCGTCCTTTTTTTCCACGCAGATCCCGCCAAAGCGTTCTTTATAATATGGATCCTTATTCGCTTCGTCAAAATAGCTCTCCCACTCTAAATCCTGTTTTTGGACGGTAAGCTCCGAAAGCGTATATTTTGTGGCAAACGCCTGCTTCAGCCCCGGTATGCGCTTTACCTTATCCACAACCGCCTGGGGTATCCTATCTGATAAAATATCCGGCGCCGCATCCGTCGCTGTATTCGACCTTACAAAAATCCGATAGGCATATCCTAGGCCATCGTCTGACTGCATTGACATTTCCGCATGGATTTTTAAATTCTCCGCCATATAGGTCGCGCAAAGGAACATACAGCCGCCAATGGATAGCGACAGCAAAATCCCAAGGGTCTTTTTCTTATTGGAAAACATAAACTTTTTCACGACCACAGGCGCAAGGCTGTACGCCTGATAGCTGTATATCTTCCTTCGTTTTATAAAAGAGACATCCCCCGCCATCGCCTGTCGCACCGTTTTTTTCCTCATGCCGATCACAGTAAAATACGTCACCAGCATAAGCGCCGCGAATAAAAATACAAAGCCAAACGCGATCGCGTCCCAGGATACAAAAAAACCCGCATCTGGCGCCCGCTCCAGTTCCGCCTGCCCTGCGCCCAAACTTCCCGCGCCGTCATAAATAAGCCCTGTCGATTCAAAAATGCCGCTTAATCTTTTATAGCACAGACTTAACGCGCCGCTCCCCAACAGGCAGCCCAATGGGTATCCGAGCAAAAATAAGAGCCATAGCTCCAAAAGCAGCGTTTCGCCAATGCGCCTTTCGCTGATCCCAAGCGTCTGCATCATGCCGTATTCCGCAATCCGCTTCGACGCGGAAATGCTAAATATGCTGTACACCACAAACAGGCTAAATACGCAGAGCAAAAAGATCATCCCATAAAGTGCCAGATTGTACTCGCTTTGCAGTTTTAACAGCACATAGGTAAAATTTCCATCCTCGTTTGTCAGCGCAAATTTGAAAATGTCAATCATACGGTCGGGACGCTCCCCGCCAAGGCCGTTTACGACCTTCTCATTTGGCGTGACCGCATCCGATGAAATCTGGTATTCCTTTTCAAACGCTTCCAGCTGCCGGTACAGCTTTTTTCCTTCGTCAAACTGAACATAAAAAAGGTTTCTCCTGCACGTCCCCGCAAAATCCTTTCCGACAAAAATCTCCATTTCATCCGCGTCCGGCGCCCATGCGCTTTTTATGATCCCGGTAAGCTTATAGCTTTTTCCATTTAAGCGCAGCGTGTCTCCGACTTTACCAAAAAACCCGAGATTTCCAAGGGTATAGCGGTCTGCCGCGATCTCTGACTCCCC
Organism: uncultured Eubacterium sp.; assembly: GCA_947385775.1. Classification (GTDB taxonomy): domain Bacteria; phylum Bacillota; class Clostridia; order Lachnospirales; family Lachnospiraceae; genus Eubacterium_J. Next base: position 20,884 of record CANDMI010000007.1, read on the forward strand.
GTTTGGATAAACGCCCTCCGTAATCTGGCGGTGCGAAAGCTCACGGTATTCTTCGTTAGTTTCGCTAAAATAGATCCGGTATGGAGAGGTTATGATATCCCGGATCTGTTTTTTCCCAATCCGCTGCAAACGAAATCCTTCCCTGGACTCATGGCTTATCCGTTCCTGCGTGAACGCTTCGTCCGCTTCTATAAAATAATGCCATTCCCCATACAAAGCCTTGCTGTTTTGAAGCTGGTTTTTCTGACCGCTGTACAAAAGGGAGCTAACGCCGGACAATAGCGCGGCTGTCAACGCCACGCTTGCCAAAATCGCAAACGTCTGGCTTTTATAAAACTTCATATAACAAAGCGCCAGCTTTAACATACAAAACCGCCCCCTTCCCCGAAAGACAGCTGCCCGCAAAGACTTTGAGGAAAGCCCGCCGTCACCATGCCGTCTTCTATATGGATGACGCGGTCGCAGGTCTGGGCGATCTGTTCGTTATGCGTCACCATAAGGATCGTCTGATCGTACCTGCGGCAGCTGGATTTTAACAGCCCCATCACCTCTACCGTCGTGCCCGAATCCAGGTTTCCGGTCGGCTCATCCGCCAAAACGATCGCGGGCTTTGTAACAAGCGCCCTTGCGATCGCAACCCTTTGCTGCTGCCCGCCGGAAAGCTCGCTTGGGTACTTTTTGCGCTTTTCCCAAATGCCAAGCTCCCTTAGCAGTTCTTCCACAAACGGATGGTTTTTGTATTTCCCCCGATCAAACGTAACCGGAAGCGCCACATTGTCATACACATTTAAAACCGGCATCAGGCTGTAATTTTGAAAAACAAAGCCGATATTCCTGCGCCGAAAGACCGTCAGCTCCTTTCTTTTTAACGCGCCGATCTCCTTTCCCTTTACAAAAATCTTTCCTTTTGTCGGCGTATCCAGCCCTCCGATCAGATTCAGCAACGTGCTCTTGCCAGAGCCGGACGTGCCGACGATCGCGATAAACTCCCCTTCCCGCGCCTGTATCTGAATGTCCTTTAGCGCCCTTACCTGGTTTTCCTTTTCGCCATAGGTTTTCTCCACATGGACAAGCTCCAAAATAAACTCCATAAAATCACCCTCCTAAATTAACGTCCCCAGATTCGATTCCTCCGGCTTTCTTATGCTGCAACTATAGTATATCCTTAGAATCTTACATTTTCTTTACAGCAGCGATAGAAGTTCTTACAGATCTGTAAGAACCGGGACGAAAATTTACAGGCAGTTTCGCAAAAACACGCGAAAGCAGCTCCCTTCCCCATAAACGGACCTTACGCAAAAATACCCCTTCTCCTTTTCTAAGATCAGCTTTGATAAATATAGGCCAATCCCGGAGCCTTCGATATGCTCCACTTCCTTACTCCGGTAAAATCGTTTGTCTATATGCATAAGCTCTTCGGAACGGATGCCGATCCCATTATCCAAAACCTGGATTTCCGTATAGATCTCATAAGGGTGCACCCGAATCCTGATCTCGCCCCCGCATTTCGTATATTTTATGGCATTTTCCAAAAGATTGACAAACACCTCCGCCGTCCATTTCCTGTTGTGGTACAAGAAAAGGTCTTTATAAGGCTCCACTATAAGCGCAAGCCCTTTCTTTTCCGCTTTTTCAAAAACAGCGTCAACCGCGTCCAAAACCGTTTGTCTGATTGGATTGCCCTTTGCTTCAAACTGTATGGCGCCCTGCTCCAGCTTGACCATTTTCCCTAAAGAACAGATCAGCCAGTCCAGCTTTTCGATCTGCTTTTTTATCTTTTCCACCGCTTCTTCTTTTTTGCGCTCGCTAGTCCCCTGCCCGCTTAAAATATCCACATAAACGAATAAGTTTGCCAGAGGCGTTTTCAGCTGGTGGGACAGGTTCGAAACGACGCTTTTGACCTGCTCTTTTTCCTCCTGCGCCAACGCCGCCTGCTTTCCAAGCATCTCCTGTATCCTTCTGATCTTCGACACAAGCGCGGACAGCGCCCCCTCCTTTACGGTGGAAATCGAAATCTCTTCCTGGTTTAGCGCCTGCTCCAGCAATTTATCAATGATACAATAGGTTCTTTGTACCCTCCACCTGCTATATGCCGCAACGACAAAGAGCGTCGCCGCAAATATGAGATTCAGCGCCATTTTCATTCCCCTTTCCAAATATACCCGATTCCATGCACCGTGCGGATATGCTTTGGAACCGACGGGTCATCCTCTATTTTTTCCCGCAGCCTTCGGATATTGACAGAAACGGTATTTTGATCCACAAATTTCCCGTCGCTGTCCCAAACCCGCTCCAAAATCTGCTCCTTTGACAGCACATGGCTTTGATTTTCCAGAAAATACAACAGCAACCGGTACTCCTGCCTGCTTAAAACCGCCTCCACGCCGTCTTTATAAGCCTTGCATGTATTTTTGTCTATGCTGATATTTCCGCTAAAAAGCAGGCCGTCCTCATTTTTTTGACGAAACATCCGTTTCATCCTTGCCTTTAAAACGCCTAAGGAAAATGGCTTGGACAGATAATCGTCCACCCCCAATTCCAGCGCTTTTATCTCGTCCATCTCCGAATCCCGCGCCGTCAGCATAATGATCGGAGCCGCAAAAAACGACCGCGCCTCTTTGCACAATTCAAACCCGCTTCCGTCTGGAAGGTTGCAGTCCAAAAGCACGATGTCATAACCGCCCTTTTTCAACTCCCGCATACCCTCTTTTTTCGTCCCCGCCTCAAACACCTCATATCCATCCCCGGCAAAGGAAAAACGAAGCCCCTCCCGCAGATCCGCATCGTCTTCAATGATCAATAGCTTTTTCCCGTCCATACCTCACCCCTGCAAATGCGATTTCATATCCAAAGTTTTTTTCTATTTTAACACAGCATTGGATTTATGAAAACAGAAAGACTCGCGGTTTTCCTCATCGCGACCCAACAAAAAAGTGGAAAGCCGTCTTTTTTTATGCTATGATAAATTATAAAACCGCCCCAAGGCAAGTAAAGCAGACCATTAAATATGGAGGTAATTTATGGAATATAAAAAATTTGGCGACACGATAATTGTAAGAATCGATAAAGCCGAAGAAATATTAGATCAGGTAAAAAAGCTGGCCCTGCGGGAAAACATCAAGCTTGCAAGCGTCCAGGCATTAGGGGCGGTCAGCCAGTTTACCGTCGGGGTTTTTGACACAAAGGAAAAGAAATTCCTGCCAAACGAATTTCGCGGAACCTTCGAAATCACATCCCTGACCGGCGCCATTAATACGATGAACGGGGAATTTTACTGCCACCTGCATATGAGCGCAGGCAATGAAAAGGGGGAGGTTTTTGGCGGACACCTAAGCCGCGCCGTCGTCAGCGCCACATGCGAAATGGTGATACAGGTTATTCAGGGAAGCGTAGACCGCTGTTATGACGATGAGATTGGGTTGAATTTATTTAGATTTTAAAACGGGCGGCTGTGGTATCTGCCAGCCAGGTAAAAAGCCTCTTTCCTGGCTGGCTTTAAATCAAAATTACTGCATCTTTGCAAAAATCCCTTTCACCCCCGGGTAAATCTTACGGAATGTCTGATACCGCTCCTCATACAGCCGCGAGAGCCCCTCATCCGGCTCTATCGTATCCACGACCTTCACGATCGCATCCGCGGCCTGGCGGACATCTTCGTATTCCCCGTTTGCAACCGCCGCAAGCATCGCGCCGCCAAGAGCCGGGCCTTCTTCGCTTGCAAGGGTGTCTACCTGGATATTTAAAATATTGGCAACCATCTTTTTCCAAAGCGGGCTTTTGGCTCCGCCGCCGCAGATTTTTGTGCGCCGGATATCAATGCCAAGAAGCCTTGCCACCTCAAAGGAATCCCGCAGCGCAAACGCCACGCCCTCTAAAACCGCCTGGGTCATATCCGCCCGGGTCGTGTCCATCGTCATGCCGATAAACATCCCCCGCGCTTTCGGGTCATTGTGCGGCGAACGCTCCCCCATTAAATAAGGAAGAAAATAAACATGGTTCCTGCCCAGCTTATCATCGGTTAATTCCGATTGCTGCGCGGCGAAATCCTTCGTGCCGATAATATCCTCCATCCACCATTTATTGCAGGACGCGGCGCTTAACATACAGCCCATCAGGTGATAATGCCCGTCCGCGTGGGCAAATGCATGGAGCGCGTTATTTTGATCCACCGCAAACCGGTCACTGGAAATAAATACCGTGCCGCTTGTCCCAAGGGAAATGTTGCAGCTTCCATCCCCCACCGTCCCGGTGCCGACTGCTGCGGCCGCGTTATCCCCCGCCCCTGCCGCGCTGCTTCAGGCAGCAGCGTACCGACCTTTTCGTAGCTTTCATAAATGCGGGCAAGCTGCCCCTCTTGAATCTCACAAATCGAAAGCATCTCCTTTGACCAGCATTTGCGCTTCACATCCATTAGAAGCATACCGGACGCGTCGGACACATCTGTACAATGCACGCCCGTCAGCTTATAGGCAAGGTAATCCTTTGGCAGCATGATCTTTGCGATCTTTGCAAATAAATCCGGCTCGTGCTTTTTCATCCACAGCAGCTTTGGCGCGGTGAAGCCAGCAAACGCGATATTTGCCGTATATTCCGAAAGCTTTTGCCTGCCCACGGTAACATTTAGATAATCCGTCTCTTCCGCCGTCCTGCCGTCGTTCCATAAAATCACCGGGCGTATCACCTCGTCTTTATCATCCAATACTACAAGCCCGTGCATCTGGCCCCCAAAGCTGATGCCCGCCACCTGGCTTTTATCCACATTTTGCGTCAGCTCCCGGATGCCCGATACGCAGGCGTCCCACCAGTCTTTTGGATCCTGCTCCGACCAGCCAGACTGCGGAAAGCTGATCGGATATTCCCTGGAAACGATATTTTCAATCGTCCCATCCCCGCGCATCAGCAGCAGCTTTAGCGCCGATGTGCCTAAATCCACTCCTATATATAGCATTCGTTTCTCCTAACATATAACGGTAACCGTTCCAGCCATGCCAGAACGGTATCCTGGGCCGTAAAAAGTAACGATTTATTCAAACGGGTTTTCCGTCTGGTAGCGCATCCACTTAGGCTGGTTAAACCCGATCTCTCCCGGCTTTACGCCGATCAGCTTAAACACTTCAAAAAGGCTCTTTCCAAAATGCCCGAACGCCACCGCTCCGTGGTGCGGATAATTCCCTTCGATCAACACATGGCGGTAAAACCGGCCCATTTGAGGGATTGCAAATACGCCAATCGAACCGAAAGACTTTGTCGCCACCGGAAGAACCTCCCCTTGCGCCACATACGCCCGAAGCTTTGCGTCCGCCGTGCTTTGCAGGCGGAAAAACGTAATATCGCCTGGAATTATATCCCCTTCCAACGTCCCCTGGGTCACTTCCTCCGGCAGCGTGCGGGCCATGATCATCTGGTATTTCATCGAACATGCCGACAGCTTGCTGGAACAGGTGTTGCCGCAATGGAAGCCCATAAAGGTATCTTTTTGGGTGTAATCAAATTTGCCTTCGATGCATTCTTCATACATATCCGCCGGAACCGTATTGTTGATATCCAAAAGCGTCACCGCATCCTCGCTGACGCAGGCTCCGATAAATTCGCTCAAAGCCCCGTAAATATCCACTTCACAGGAAACCGGGATGCCCCTGCCCGTCAGACGGCTGTTGACATAACATGGCACAAATCCAAACTGGGTCTGGAATGCAGGCCAGCATTTTCCCGCAATGCACACATAGTCGCGGTATCCTTTATGCTCCTTTACCCAGTCCAAAAGCGTAAGCTCATACTGCGCCAGCTTTGGCAAAATCTCCGGCTTTTGGTTGCCCGCCCCAAGCTCTTTTTCCATATCCGCCACAACCTGTGGGATCCGCTCGTCGTCCTTGTGCTTATGGAACGCTTCGAATAAATCCAGCTCGGAATTTTCCTCGATTTCCACGCCCAGGTTATACAGCTGCTTGATCGGCGCGTTACATGCCAAAAAGTTTAACGGCCTTGGCCCGAAACTTATGATCTTTAACCCGTTTAACCCGATAACCGCCCGCGCCACCGGCAAAAACTCATGGATCATATCCGCGCATTCTAAAGCCGTGCCTACCGGGTATTCCGGAATATAAGCGCGCACATTGCGCAGCTTTAAATTATAGCTGGCGTTTAGCATTCCGCAATAAGCGTCCCCGCGCCCGCCAACTAAGCTGTCCGAAGTCTCCTCCGCCGCCGCGACAAACATTTTCGGCCCGTCAAAATGCTTCGCCAAAAGCGTTTCCGATATTTCCGGCCCGAAATTGCCCAGATATACAACCAGCGCATTGCACCCTGCTTTTTTCACATCCTCAAGCGCCTGCTGCATATGGATCTCACTTTCCACGATGCAGACCGGGCATTCATAAATATCTGCCGCGTCATATTTCGCACGGTACGCTTCCACCAGCGCCCTTCGCCTGTTCACAGACAGGCTCTCCGGGAAGCAGTCACGGCTCACCGCCACAATCCCGGCTTTTACCTTTGGGATATTTTCAAACATCATACCTTCCTCCGTTTTCGTTATTAGGTTCTTGCTTCTATTATAAAATTGTATCAGACATCCCGCAATTGAAAAATTAGACATAAATACAGCATTTTTTTGTCAAATCGCCGCTTTTCACAACCGCTATCAGAAATCGCCGCCCGGCGCGCCCTCGATCCGTACATCTTTCCCCCGAAACGCAAAGCCATATGCCCGTATCCGTTCTTTCGCAATCCCTTTTGCAAGCAAAACCGACGCATATTCCTTTTCCTGAATCTGCTTTAAAGCGTTTTTCGCCGTTACTTCCAGGGAGCCTTCACAAGCATCCTGCACTTTAAATTCTATAAGGGCCGCAGGGTCGTTTTTTTGTAATGGCTCAAGCATTACATCATACCTGCCAAAGCCGCTCTCGCGGTTTGACGAGATTACGTATCTGCCGCTTAGCTCCACGATCAGGCCAAGCACAAAGCCATGGTAAAACCGCTCCGGCTCGCTTTCCTCCGACGGCTTATTGCCCGTATCAAAAAAACTGAACACGCTGCGTGAAATTTTATTCATATACTGGTTCATCACCTCTACATCGTCTAAAAGCAGTGCCTTTAAAAACAGGTTATAACTGCGGTTTTCCTTTGCAAACCAACCGCGGATCAGATCCTCAAACATCAGCCGCACCTCCACATTCGTAAAGGACAGCGTATAGCGCCACCTGTCAGACAACTGGTCAAGCTCCCGCTTTTCCACCTTCAAATATCCCCCGGCCAAAAGCAGGCTCCAAATCGCCGATGCATCGTCGTCTAACTGGCTGAATACGATCTGCTCATCAATACTCTTTACCAACGCCTGTCCATGCAAAAGCCGCTCAAAATCCGTTTTCACAGCCGCGTCCCCTTCCCGCACAAGCCTGCCGACTAAACTGTTTGAGCTTGTATTTGCCCAGTATGGGGCAAATTCTTTCCTGCTTAAAAAACCTAATATAGACCACGGATTGTAAATATTTGCAAGATTTCCAAATGTAAAACCATCATACCACCGCCTGACCTGCTGCATGTAGCCAGACAGACCATATTCCTCCAAAGCGCGTACCACTTCGTCCTCAGTAAAGCCAAACACTTCCGCATATTTTTCTGATGTTACCGTCACAACTTCCAGATTATTCAAATCCGAAAAAATAGACTCCCTGCTTACCCTAGTGACTCCCGTCATCACCGCCCGCTCCAGATAAGGGTTTGTCTTAAACGCAGAATTAAACAACTTTCTCATAAACAACGCCAACTGCTGCCAATAGCCGTTCACATACGCTTCCTGCATCGGCGTGTCATACTCGTCCAACAGTATCACAACCCTCTTTTTATAGTACAGATACAAATATTCGGACAGCCGCTTGATGGCAATCCCCGCATCCGCATCATCCATCGTATCGGACACCCGTCCAAAAAATTCCCGTTCCGCTTCCCCAAGCATAGGAGCTTCCAGCAAATACCGAAAACTTCTATATAAATCCTCCAAAATCCGGCACAGGCATTTGCGTACCGTCTGGTAATCCTCCCCCTTGGCGTCCGCAAAACTTAAAAAAATAACCGGATATGTCCCCTGCAAGCTTTGATAAACCTGCTCCTTCCATATTTCCATCCCCTGAAATAAATCGCTCCGCCCTGCATACCGAACAGAAAAAAACTGCTCCGTCATACGCATCGTAAGCGTCTTTCCAAACCTGCGGGGGCGGGTGATCAGCGTCACATCATCCCCGCATTCCCACCATTCCTTGATAAACCTTGTTTTATCCACATAAAAAAAATCCCCTTCCACTATCCGGGCGTAATCCTGTTTTCCAATCGCCAGCCTTCTTGCCATTGCCGCGCCTCCTTTTTCACCATTATAAACTATCCGTCCACATCCGCGCAATCCCAATTGTTTGTTGCCCGCAGCCTGATTTCGATGTATGATAGAAAAAAGAAGGCCAATGCGGGTCTGCGCGCAAAAAATGCGCCGCCCCCGGGCAGCCGCCAGAAAGGAGCCACATGAATACACCGCCGCTATCCAACTTAAAAGAAATCCGTCCCCACGGCACCAAATCCTTCCCCTGCGCCATTTACCAGACCCGCTCCATTGGGAAAGGCACGCTGGTGAAACACCACTGGCATGACGAGCTGGAGATCATGTATTTTTTTGAAGGGGATTTCCAGCTGGATATCAATATGGAATCCTTCTATGTCCGCTCGGAATGCATTTATTTTATCAATCCAGGGGAACTGCACAGTATCATCACCGAAAAATCCGGCAGCCCCGGGGAGGACGCCGTCGTCTTTTCTCCGGATATCCTAAGCTTTGAATCCTACGACGCTGCCCAGATGCAGCTCATCCACCCGATACAGAAAGGAAGGATGCGCTTCCCCCGCTGTCTGCTGCCGGAGCATCCGGCATTTGCGCCCGTGCGCGGCGCATTTATGGACATCATGCACTCCTTTGGACGGCCGCTGTTAGACGAATCCCCTTTGATCGAAGGGGCGGTCACCGACGATCTGACCTGCCAGCTATATATCAAATCCTCCCTGCTGCGCATTTTAGCCGTCCTGTCCAGCTACCGCCTGTTTGTGCCTACCGAGCCAAACCACGACAAGCGGGTGGAATGCATAAAAACCGTCCTTACCTATATTAAGGAAAACTATATGGAAAAAATATACATCCGCGACCTTGCGGGTCTGGTCAATATGAACGAGCAGTATTTCTGCCGCTTTTTTAAAAAAGCCATCGGCCGCCCACCAATGGAATACGTGGCCGAATACCGAATGAAGCAGTCGGTGCGGCTTTTGGAAGAAACCGACCTGCCGGTTATGGAGGTCTGCCTGGAATGCGGCTACAACAACCTTGGAAATTTTCTAAAGGAATTTCGCAAGTACACAAAAACTACGCCGCTGCAATACCGCAAGCAGTTCCAAAGCAATAACCACCAAGCGCCGCTGCGCCCCTGAACCGCCAGTGTAAACCAATAAAAATACAAAAAAGTCAAAATACCGTAGTTTTTAATCAAATAACCGTAAGACAGAATCGGAATCCGACACTATAATTAACAATATAAACAAGAACGAACCGGTAACACAACCGAAAATCATACAAAACGGGAGGCAAAAAAATGACAAAAAAATGGTGGCACGACAAGGTAGCGTATCAGATTTATCCAAAGAGCTTTTACGATTCAAACGGGGACGGCATCGGCGATATCCCTGGCATTATCCAAAAGCTGGACTATTTGCAGGATCTGGGCGTAGACATTATCTGGCTTTCTCCATGCTATCCGTCCCCGCTGGCGGACCAGGGCTATGATATTTCCGACTATTATAATATCGACCCGCGCTTTGGCACATTAGCGGATATGGAGCAGCTGATCGCGGAAGCAAAAAAACGGAATATGTACATACTAATGGATCTGGTTGTCAACCATTGCTCGGACGAACACGAATGGTTCCAGAAAGCCTGCCAAGACCCGGACGGCAAATACGGCAATTTCTTTTACCTGCGGGATAAAAAAGACGGGGAGCTTCCGACCAACTGGCGTTCCTACTTCGGCGGCCCGGTATGGGAAGACCTGCCAGGCACAGATAAGCAATACCTGCATGTGTTCCATAAAAAGCAGCCGGATTTAAACTGGGAAAATCCGGAAGTTCGTGAGGAAGTGTACAAAAACATCAACTGGTGGCTGGATAAAGGGCTTGGCGGGTTCCGCATCGACGCGATTATCAATATCAAAAAAGCCCTGCCGATGAAAAGCTACGAGCCAGACCGCGCCGACGGCCTTTGCAGCATCAAAACGATGTTAAAGGAAGCAAAGGGCATCGGGGAATTTTTAGGCGAAATGCGCGACCGCACCTTTCAAAAATACGACGCGTTTTCCGTAGGGGAAGTGTTCGACGAAAAACCGGAGGAAGTGCCGGATTTCATCGGTGAAAACGGCTATTTTTCCAGCATGTTTGACTTTAACGAAACAATATTCGGCACAAGTGAAAAGGGCTGGTACGACGCTGCTCCTATCACTCCGGACGACTATAAAAAATGCTGCTTTGACGCGCAAAAGAAAGTGAAAGGCATTGGATTTTTGTCCAATATCATTGAAAACCACGACGAACCGCGTGGGGTTAGCCGCTACATCCCAGAGGGCGATTGCAGCCCACACAGCAAAAAAATGCTTGCCACGTTGTATTTCATGCTGCGGGGCCTGCCGTTTATCTATCAGGGCCAGGAGCTTGGCATGGAAAATGTTCCGTTTTCTTCCATAGATGAAGTGGACGATATTTCCTCACTGGACGAATATCAGGTAGCGCTGGATGCCGGAGTTTCCAGCAAAGACGCGTTAAAGGCAGTTGCCCGGTTCAGCCGCGACAACGCAAGGACTCCGATGCAGTGGTCAAAGGAAAAAAACGCCGGATTTACAGACGGCACGCCTTGGTTAAAGGCAAATCCAAATTACACCACGATTAACGCGGCTGACCAGCAGGACGACCCGGATTCCGTAAGGAGCTTTTACAAAAAATTAATCGCCCTGCGCAAAGCCCCGGCATACAAAGAAACGGTTGTATACGGCGAGCTGGAGCCGGTATGGGAGGAGCGCCATAACCTGATGGCATATTACCGCAAAGGGGATAAAACCCTTTTGGTTGTAGGAAATTACCAGAATGAAGAGCAGGAGATCACGCTGCCAGGCGAAGTAAAAAATATTTTGCTGAATAATTATCAGGATGTGGCGCAAAACGGGAATACGATCCGGATGCATGGATATCAGGCATTCATTTTAGAACTTGCATAGTTCCGTAAGGCGTGCAGTATCACGATATAACAAAAAAGACAAAAATAAATTAAGAAAGGAAAATAAAATATGAAAAAAACATGGTGGAAAGAAGCGGTCATTTACCAGATTTATCCGCGCAGCTTTATGGACAGCAACGGCGACGGCATTGGCGATTTAAAAGGAGTTACGAGCAGGCTGGATTACCTGAAATATTTAGGGATCGACGTGATCTGGCTCTCCCCGATCTACAAATCTCCAAACGATGACAACGGCTACGATATCAGCGATTACCGGGATATTATGGACGAGTTTGGCACGATGGAGGACTTTGACGAAATGCTTGCCGAGGCCCACAAGCGCGGCATCCGCATCGTGATGGATCTTGTTGTCAACCATACCTCCGACGAGCACAAATGGTTTATGGAAAGCCGCAGCTCGAAGGACAACGAATACCGCGACTATTACATCTGGCGGGAAGGAAAAAATAAGGACGCATCCACTCCGCCAAACAACTGGGGCTCCTGCTTTAGCGGCTCCGCATGGCAGTACGATGAACAGACCGAAATGTTTTATCTGCACCTGTTCTCGAAAAAGCAGCCGGATTTAAACTGGGACAATGAAAAGGTGCGCAATGCTGTATTTGATATGATGACCTGGTGGTGCGACAAGGGCATTGACGGCTTCCGCATGGATGTCATCAATATGATCTCCAAGACAAAGGAATTGCCGGACGGCGAAATTAAAGATCTCTACGGCGACTATGGCCCATATGCGGTCAACGGCCCGAACATCCATAAATATTTACAGGAAATGAACCAAAAGGTGCTGTCCAAATACGACATTATGACCGTAGGGGAAACGCCAAGCGTTACAACCGAGCTGGCAAAACAGTACGCCGGAGAGGACACCCACGAGCTGAACATGGTGTTCCAGTTTGAACATGTGGATATGGGCATCGGCGAAAAGTATGGAAAATGGAACGACAATAAGCCTTCTTTAGTGGAATTAAAAAAGATCATGTCCCGCTGGCAGACCGATTTATACGGCGTTGCATGGAACAGCCTGTTTTGGGATAACCACGACCAGCCAAGGGCCGTATCCCGCTTTGGCGACGACCGCCCGCAGTACCGCGAGGCTTCCGCGAAAATGCTTGCCACCTGCCTGCATATGATGCAAGGCTCCCCATACGTTTACCAGGGCGAGGAGCTTGGCATGACCAACTATCCGTTCCAAAGCCCAAAAGATTTCCGGGACATTGAAAGCATCAACGCCTACGAGGAATGGTGCGCCCAGGGTCGCGTATCCCATGAGGACTTTTGGCCATGCATCATCGCGCGCAGCCGCGACAACGCGAGAACTCCGGTGCAATGGGACGACACCGAAAACGCAGGCTTTACAACCGGAACTCCTTGGATCGCGGTAAACCCGAATTATAAGGAGATCAATGCAAAAGCTGAGACGGCGGATGAAAACTCGGTATTCCACTATTATAAAAAGCTGATCGCTTTACGCAAGACGCATCCGGTTATGGTTTATGGAAAGTATGAGCTGCTTTTGGCGGACAGCGAGGAGTTATACGCTTATACCAGAACGATGGAAGAGGATGGCGCGGAGTCGAACGAAAAACTGCTGGTAGTATGCAACTTTGTTGACCATGAGGTTTCCTTTACGATACCGGATGAGTTTGTTGGGGCTTCCTGCCTGATTTCTAATATGGAGAATGATTACAGCAGGAATGAGGTTACGGTGAAACCGTATGAAGCGTTTGTTTTGGTAAAATAGGAATTTGATATTTGAATATGGAAACAAAATGAAATTTCTGATTAAAAATCGGAATTCCTATAAAGTAAAATAATTTCTGAAATATAAATAAAATTTCCCGCAGCATGGAATTTAAAATGCTGCGGGATGAATTTTTGATTTTTGTAAAATCTTAGTTGGCATTTGATCCTCTCCCATTTTTCTGTCTCCTCAACAACTCCCCCACTTCCGCCATTCCCAAAGGCTCACCGCTATTCAGCCTTAAATCTTCTATCCCCTTTCTGATACGCTCCTGCGTTTGAAAATCAAAATATGACAACAACAGCTCCCGCGTTATATCCGGCCCTTGCCGCATTTGAATCGATTGCACCCCATCCATCACAAGCAGGCTTTCCAGCAAATCTGTTTCGTTTGCTATCGCTGCATTCAACAAAATCGATTCGATCATCTGCGGCTCCATCCCCCGCCTTACCAGCTTTAACCCGTAGCTAAGCATAGGGGCAATTTCCGCGCTATCCTCGTAAATCTCAATCACAGCAATTCCGGATACAAAAACCTCCTGGTTGATCTTTAAAATACCCTTAAGCATATTCGCCTGTTTTTGCCGGTTTTCCTTTGAATCATCCCGTTTCAGGCAGCGACGCAGGGCAAGCATGGTTTCTAGTTTCATATACAATCCTCCATTTGCATACGGCGCGATTTCTCATACGCTGCACGCAGTCCTTATCGAAAGACGCGATATCGGGTTTTACAGCGTTTTCTATATAGTTATAATAGATATCTATGATATTTCATTTGACAACATCATAGCATTTTGATAAAAATTGTCAAGCAAGAAGAACAATGAGCCGGATTCCGTTAAAGTGAAGCCAAAGGCTGAACTGTTACAACGTTGACGCAAAATTGCGTAAAGGCTATTGCAATCAAACCTAAGATATGCTATAGTAAAAACAAAAGGAGTAACCGCCCACAAAGTGGTTTACCTCCCAGATGGCTAAAGCCTACCTGTCTCGGCAAAGTACAAGGTAGGCTTATTTATTTCCGCTTGTTGTTCCTATCTATGTAGGCAAGCAATGCGATCAGGAAATTACCGCCCAAAAGTAACAGGCTAAGAACTTGGAATGTATCCATCTGCACCACCTCCCTTCTTTAATTTAAGTTAGGGAGGCTCACCACCTCGTAACACGATTACTCTTTTAAACTATATCACATCTTTAAACACTCCACAACAATATTTTTCATCACATATTAAAAGGATATCAGTTTGCTGCCTTTATTGTATCATGCCTTTTCTCTTTTTGCCATATCTATTTATTTGCTTTGCAAGCCGCCTGGTATGCTGTCTGCACGAATAACCACCTGTGCATAGGCCACAAACTAAGTGTATTTTCCAAGAAACCGATTGAATAAGATTGCAAACTGAACCGTCTCCAAAAAAGAATGGCTTGGAACATTCCTAAGAACGCGTTTGGGCTTTCCTATCTAAAAAAACTGTGTTATAATACATGAAACAAAAAAGGAAGTAAAAACGATAATCAAGGGGTATAAAAATGAGCAGAAATAAATCACTGTCCAAAAAACTATGGAGCAACATCGCTATGCTTGTTGTCTTTCTTATCGCACTCATATGCTGCACCAGCATTATGCACAATATTATATGGAAAAATATCAACGAAATGGGGCTGTCTTTGGTAAAAAATTTCTCCTCCGCCCAGGAGCAGAACTTAAAAGCCTGTGAGGTCGTTTTGGATATCTGCACAAACTACGTAACGGAGCGTGAGCATACCGGCATATCTAAATCTGAGCTGCGGGAAGGGCTGTATCCTTTTTTGAATGGCCTAAAGGACATTTACGGCGAGGATAAGATCCAAACCTACGGCAGGATCAACGGCGGGAAGGGCTTAGTGTCTATTTTTCCAAAATCAAAAGCTTTAGAAAGCCTGGATGTGACAAATGAGGGCTGGTACAAAGGCGCGATGGCGGCAAACGGGGAAACTTATGTTTCGCCGGTTTACACCGATATCCTCACAGGTCTGCCGACCGTGACGATGTGCAGGGTGATCCCGGAAACCGGAAGCTTCCTTGCGATTGATTTAAATTCTTCCTGCTTTGATATCAAAAATCAGGATATGGAGCTGCCGCCGGAAGCCTCTTATTTTTTAGTCGATAACGAAGGGACGCTGTTATATTCCATCTCCACCTGGGATTATGAAACAGAAAAATTGCAGGCGGTTGTGGATGTCTATCAAAAGGACAGCGCCTGCGAAACCGCAGGCAACCATGCCCTGGAAAATGTCAGAGGCTTAGACGGGATTTCCCGCAATGTATTTTTTCACCATATGGATAATGGCTGGACCGGGATTTTGACCATCCCAAAGGACAAGGTTTTATCCGACTCCGATATGCTTCGCAATATCGGCCTTTTATTTATCGCCATTAGCCTTTTTATGATCCTTTTACAGTTTTTCAGGGAATATCGGAGCGAACAGCGTGAAAAGGAATACCATGTATACCAAAACGCCATGAACAGCACCGTTCGCGCCTGCCGCGCCATCTATTACGTAAATCTGGAAAAACGGACCTGTGACACGGTTTATCCGCTTGGCGCCAACGGAAAGCCAATGCACGGCTCTTACGATAAAGAACTGACAGACCGGTTTCAATACGGCATAATCGCAAAAGAACACTGTGAGCTTGTGGCTGATTTTTTGGATCTGTCGAAAATCGAACAAAGGCTTTCGGACCGCGACCATATCGAGCTGCAATTTAAAAGAAACATATTTGACGTAAACAAAAAAGAAAACTGCGGCGATGAGTATGAATGGTGCTCCATCTCTGTCACCGTCGCGGAACAGATGAACGGAAAGCTTACCGCGGTTACAATAGCGATCCGAAGCATCGACGACGTGATAAAAAGGGAGGAAGAGCAAAAGCAGGTCCTTTCTTTGGCGGTCGCCCGCGCGGAAGCGGCAAGCCGCGCCAAAAGCGATTTCCTCTCCAGGATGAGCCACGATATCCGTACGCCGATGAACGCTATTTTGGGCATGACTTCCATCGCCGCCATGCATATCGATGAAAAAAACCGCGTGCTGGACGCTTTAGACAAGATCACGGTTTCCGGCAAGCACCTGCTTGGGCTTATCAACGACGTTTTGGATATGAGCCGGATTGAAAGCGGAAAGGTCAGCCTGACAGAGGAAAGCTTTAACTTGTCTGATACGATCGACAGCATTTTAACGGTTTTCCAATCGCAGGTGAACGCAAAGCAGCTGCGTCTTAACGTCCATCTTGCAAAGCTGAAGCATGAAAATGTAATCGGCGACGAGCAGCATTTACAGCAGGTTTTTATGAATATTATGGGAAATGCCGTAAAATTTACGCCACAGGGCGGCAGCATTACGATACATATCGAGGAAAAGGCTTCTCATATACGCGGCTGCGGATTTTATGAGTTCTCGTTTGCGGACACCGGGATTGGAATGGAGCAGGAATATATCGACACGATCTTTGAGCCGTTTTCCCGCGCGGCAAATTCCAGCGGCAGTAAAATCGAAGGAACGGGCCTTGGCATGTCGATCGCGGTCAACATCGCCCGAATGATGGACGGCGACATCAAGGTGGAAAGCAAGCTTGGCGAAGGCTCGAAATTTACGGTCATGGTGCATTTAAAGCTGGATGATAAGCTACCGGAAAATTTAGAACAGCTTGTATCGCTTCCGGTGTTAGTCGTGGATGATGAAAAGGATGCTTGTGAAAGCGCCTGTGATATTTTATGCAGCCTTGGCATGGATGCGGAATACGTGCTGGACGGCGACAGTGCCATTCAAAGGATTACGGACGCTTCCAAAAACCATACGGCATTTTCCGTAGTCATCCTAGACTGGAAAATGCCTGGCAAAGACGGGCTTGCAACGGCAAAAGAAATCCGAAGCTCGATCGATACGCATATCCCGATTATCATCCTTTCGGCATACGACTGGTCGGATATTGAAGAAGATGCAAAGGAAGCCGGGGTTGACGCTTTTATCAGCAAGCCGATGTTTAAATCCAAGCTGATCCGCGTGATGCAAAATGTGCTCTGCCAAAATCCTGAACAGGAGGTGGAAAGCGCGCTGGACGCGTTTAAGCAGCAGGATTTTTCCGGCAAGCGGGTTTTGCTTGTGGAAGATAATGAAATCAATATCGAAGTCGCAAAAGAGCTTTTGCGCGTTGTCGGGATCGAAGTGGAAACCGCCTTAAACGGACAGCTTGCGGTTGACTGCGTAAAAGAAAAGGAGCCGGGCTATTTTGACCTGATCTTTATGGATATCCAAATGCCGGTCATGAACGGCTATACCGCCGCTCATACGATCCGCTCGCTAAACCGTCAGGATCTAACGGATATTCCGATCGTCGCCATGTCCGCGGACGCGTTTTCAGACGATATCCGAAAGGCGAAGGAATCCGGCATGAACGACCATATTTCAAAGCCGGTCGACCTGGAACGCATGGAAGCGATTTTACAAAAATGGATTTTAAATAACGAGTAGTGCGCATAAAACGAGTAGGGGAAAACTTCCCCTACTCGTTTTCATACCCTTTGCAGACATCAATCCATTCCAGATAGCCGGAATATTGCTCTAATTGCGGGATCGTAAGCTCTATCGCGCTGTTTGAGCTGCCGCATGCCGGAAAAACCGTGTCAAACCGCCTTAACGACACGTCGAGATAAACCTTTACGCCCTCGTTTACCGCAAAAGGACAGACCCCGCCTACGCCATGCCCGACAAACTCCTCCACCTCATCTTTCGACAGCATTTTCGCTTTTTTTCCAAATTTCGCCTTATATTTTGGATTGTCGATCTTTGCATCCCCCGCCGCCACGATCAGCGCCGCCTGACCTTCTAACGAAAAGGACAGAGTCTTTGCTATCCTGCGCGGCTCACAGCGCAAAGCCTGCGCCGCAAGCTCCACGGTGGCGCTGGATACGTCAAATTCCTGAATCTTTTCTTCCATCCCATACTGCTTAAAATACGCTTTTACTTTTTCGATCGCCACTTCGCATCTCCTTTTCCTAGTCCAGTCCCACAACGCTGTCTACAGGGACCGACAGCGCAAGCCCCCTTGCGTCGCTGTGCATCCCGCAGCTTTTCCCGATCGCCTGCATAATGCGCTTTTTATTTTCCTTTGTCGCAAGGATCAGCACCACTTCCCGCTCCGGCTGGACGCTGATGCCCCAAAATTTCATAGCCTCCTCGCTGCCCAGCTGCCTGCTGTGGAATACGGTGCCGCCTGTCGCCCCTTCGCTCCTGGCGGCGTTCATAACCTCTTCGCTGTATCCCTGGTTTACAATTGTCATGATCATGCTGCATTCGGCTTCCATCATTTCATACTCATCCCTTCTTGAAAACGTCTGTTCCTGTTGCGGCTTTAAATTTTCCACCAGCTTTACCACCTGGCTGCTTGCGCCGGATATGGCAAAGGTAAACGCGACCCCGCTGTTTGGCGTGCCTAAGTGGAGCTTTTTGCGCAACACTTTAAGCAGCTCATCCGCAAAGTCCTTTGGCAAAATATTCATAAGCACATCCTTGTCTACGCCGCCAAGCCCGATCACATCCATCATTTCACTCGACGCCGTCCCCTGGGCGCGCAGGATCTGCTGCACAGGCACATGCCTCTCCTTGCATATTTCAACGGCCCGATGCACCAGCTTTGGCGTTGCGATCAAAAACAATACGCGAAAAGCCGGTTTGTTATTCGCTGACATTCTCTTCTTCCTCCTCAAAATCAACAATCTCATCCACCGCAAATTCCGGCTGGCTGACTGGTTTTTCTTTATTTAACGTAATCTGATACTGCACGCCCATGATCTGAACCGCGATCAGCGGCGTTAAGGCCACAAGCGCCACCACGCCAAACGCGTCGGTCATAATATTTCCATCCACCGCGTTGCACGCCCCGATGCTAAGGGGCAGCAAAAAGGTCGTTGTCATAGGCCCGCTGGCCACGCCTCCGGAGTCAAAGGCGATACCGACAAACATCCTTGGCACAAACCGCGACATCACAAGCGCGATGATATACCCCGGTATCACGATCCAGTAAATCGGCATACCCGTCAATACCCGAAACATCGCAAGGCCGACGCTGACGGCTACGCCGATGGACAGACAGCGGTTCATGTTGCTTGCGGACACCGCCCCATTGGTCACGCCCTCTACCTGGTGGTTTAAGACCTGTATCGCCGGCTCCGCTTTTACAATATAATACCCGATCAGCATCCCGATCGGAACGAGCAGCCACCTCCAGCCTGCCGCGCCGATCTCATTTCCAAGCAGGGAGCCGACCGGAGCAAACCCCACATTGACCCCGCATAAAAACAACACCAGCCCGGCATATGTATATCCGAACCCAACCAGGATACGGCGCACCTGCAAGCGCCTGTAGCGGCGGCTTACCAGCTGGAAAATGAAAAAGACCGCCGCCACCGGAAGCAGGGAGATAAACACTTCCCTGACATAAGGCGGCATCCCGCGCATAAACGCGATCAAAAGATCCCTTGTGGTCACAACGTTCTCCACTTTAGAGGACGCGTATTCCGCCGCGCCCGGGCGGTAAAAGCTGCCCAATATAAGCACCGCTAACACCGGCCCGATACTGGATAATGCCACCAGGCCAAAGCTGTCGCTCGATGCGTTTTTATCCCCTCTGACAGACGCAAGGCCAACGCCCATCGCCATAATAAAAGGCACTGTCATAGGCCCTGTCGTCACGCCGCCGGAGTCAAAGGCGACGGCTAAAAAATCCGGGGACACAAGCAAACACAGCCCGATCAGCGCCATATACAGCGCGATCAAAATCGTGGACAGATTAATCTGGAACAAGATACGCAAAATCGCGATCGCAAGAAAAATCCCCACGCCGACCGCCACCGTAAGGATCAAGACCATGTTTGGGATCGACGGCACCTGCTCTGCCAATACCTGCAAGTCCGGCTCAGAAATCGTGATGATCATTCCCATCGAAAACCCAAGCAGCACGATCAACAGGATATTCCTCGTCTTTGATATCTGTACGCCAATCCCCTCTCCCAAAGGAGTCATGGACATCTCCGCGCCAAGCTGGAAAAAGCCCATGCCGACCACAAGCAAAACCGCGCCCGCAAAAAACATCACCACCGTGCTAAGCTCCATTGGAACAAGCAAAACGCTAAGCAGCAGGACAATTCCGGTGATCGGCAAAACCGCGGAAAGGGATTCCAGGATTTTTTCTTTCAACTTTTGATTCATGCATTACCTCTCTTATTACCTCTCTTTGACTGGTCATGTTTTAGCTCCAAGCGCCTGATTCAAATATTCCAAAAGCGGCGCGTTTTCCTTTCGGACCGCCGCCCCATAGCGCTGCCCGCCAAAGCGGTCACCCAATATTTTTGTGGATTTATCCAGATACCCGTTTAAAATGCTCACATCCACCGCCATTACGTCAATATCCCCGCGTTTCAGCGCGCGAAAAAGCGCTTCATAGCTTTCGTATTCCATAAAAATTGGGGCTGTCTGCAAGGCGTTCATCGTCTGGATATAGTTTAAAAAGGTTTTCCGCGTCGTTGCGTTTTTCGCCACGCCAATATATTTTCCGTCTAAATCGGCGATGGAGCGTATCTCGCCGCTTCCAACAGAATTTGGATTTTCGCCGGAGGTTTTTACCATCATCCCGATATAATCGGTATAATAGCTTTCAGAAAACGCGAACTGCTTTTTTCGCTCATCCGTGATCGTATAGGTCGCAAACAGACAGTCCACTTCGCCTTCCTTTAGCTTTTCCTCCCGGTCCGTCACCGTTACGCCCACAAACCGGACCCGTTCCTGTTCTTTTGCTTCTTCTAAGCTGACCTCAAAGATACATGCCGCCGACTGGTACGCAAGCTCTACCTCCAGACCAGACCAAGAGTCTTCTTTTTCATCGTAATATCCAAGCCCCGGCACATCCGTTTTACAGCCCACGATGAGGTAACCGCGCTCCTTAATCTCTTTTACGCAGCTTTCATCCAGCTTGATCTCTTCTTTTGCGTCCAAATCAGCCTTCGCTTTCCCATCCTCGCCGTCTTTCGTATCCTCTGCCTGCGCTTTTTTTTCGCCGCCCGTCTTATTTGCGCTGGCGCAGCCGCCTAACAGCATACAAAAGCAAAACAGCAGGCATAAAAGCCGGCTCCATCCGCTTCGCATTTTTTCCCTATGCATTCTTCTCCTCCATACGGTTGAACACTTCTCGGTCTAATTCTCCGTTTTGATGGGCGACAATCGTCGTGCATACCGCATCCCCGGTAATGTTGACCGCCGTGCGGATCATGTCTAATATACGGTCTACGCCCATGATCAGCATGATCGCTTCCACCGGAAGCCCGACTGCGGTAAATACCATGGAAAGCGTTACCAGTCCCACCGAAGGAATGCCCGCCGTGCCAATGGAAGCAAGCGTCGCTGTCGCGATAACCGTCAGATATCCGCCCACGCCAAGCTGCATTCCGTACGCCTGCGCCGCAAACACCACGGCAACCCCCTGCATGATCGAGGTTCCATCCATATTGATCGTCGCTCCAAGAGGGATCGTAAACGAAGAAATCTTCCTGGATACGCCGACCCGCTCCTCTAACACGTCGATATTCATAGGGATCGTGGCATTTGAAGTGGAGGTGGAAAACGCAAACGCCATGACCGGAAAAAACTTTTTGACAAATTTCACCGGATTTAGCCTTGTAAAGATAACCAGTAAGACCATATACACGCCAAAGCACTGGATAAATAAGCCAAGCACGACGCTGCCCATATATTTTAAAAGCGGCACAAAAGCGTCAAAGCCAAGGTTCGCAAACGTCCTGGAGATCATGCAAAATACGCCAAAAGGCGCAAGCCCCATGATCAGGTTTGTCATTTCCATCATAAGGTCATTGCACTGGTTAAACAGGTTTGCGATTAGCTCCGCCCGTTCCCCCATTTTTGCAAGGAGCACGCCTACGACAAGCGCGAACAATATAATTTGCAGCATCGTGCCGTCCGCAAGCGCGCCGATCGGGTTTTCCGGGATGATGTTTAAAATCGTATCCGTCACCGACACACTCTCCGCCGTGCTAACCTCCCCGGTTTCAATCGCGGACATATCCAGCCCGATCCCCGGCCTTATGACCGTAGCCACCGTGATCGCCACCGTAACCGCAAGCGCGGTGGTCGCAAGATAAAACCCGATCGTCTTACCGCCGACCTTGCCAAGCGACTTTGTATCGCCGATCGCGGAGCTGCCGCATACAAGCGAGCAAAACACAAGCGGCACGACAAGCATTTTCATCAATCGGATAAAACCGTTTCCCACTACATAAAAAACGCCGTCCACAAGCACTGTATCTCTAAAATACGAATTTGGCACAAATAAATTCAAAATAACGCCTAAGATCAGCCCTCCGATCAGGCCGATAAAAATCTTTGTGGTAAGCCCCAGCTTCTTTTTTTCTTTTCCATTTTCCTTTTCCTGCATTCCTTGACTCCCTTACTCTGTTTTTTCATTTTTCACCAGCTCAACATAATCCTTTAACGCATCCTTCCACTGCGGCATTTCATAAATGTCCGTCATTTTCATCATCAGGTTTTCAAGCAGCGTGGAGACGATGCCGCCTTCCTTTTCCACATGGACTTCCTTTTCCACATGGACTTCCCTTGCCAGCGAAGCGTCGTATCCAAGCATTGATAAGATCTCCCGCGCAAACTCATGCCTGGTGCAGCTGCCCTCGCAGGATGCGTGGTAGATGCCGTATTCCGTCTTATCGATCAGACATTGGATAAACCGCGCCAATTCATTCGCGCTCGTAGGCGTGCTGATCACATCCACCGGAGCGTCAAACGGCGTATTGGCCCTGCCGCAGCTTTCCACGTACATAAAATAATCCTGCTTTGACGTGCTGCCCTTTGCCCCGTAAACCCAGGAGCTTCGCACGATCAGATGCTTTGGGCAAAGCTCCCGCACATAGTTTTCCGCCGCAAGCTTGGATTTTCCATAAGCGGACTGGGGCGTTGGCATATCAAACTCCGTCAAAGGGCTGCGCGTCCTTCCGGCAAACACGTCGTCCGTGGAAAGCTGGATGATCTTCGCATTCACCCTGCGCGCCGCCGCCGCAAGGTTCCTTGCCCCAAGCGCGTTTACTTTAAACGCCTCCACGAGGTTTTGCTCGCAATATTCTATGTCAGAGATGCTTGCGCAATTGATTATAACATTGGGACGATAAACCGTAGCGGACTGGTCTACCTCCTCCATACTCGTGATATCCACGTCCCTGTCTGTCCCCACGACCTTGTTGTCTACATCTTTCTTTAACAGCTTTAAAAGCTCAGACCCAAGCCTGCCCTCCGCGCCGGTAATCCAGATTGATTTTTTCGACATTTCCAAACCTCCTCTTTTCTGTCTATATGGAAAAAAGGCGCATTTCCGCTGCGAAATGCGCCTTTTCTTTTTATGCGCGGACACGCATATGGAAATTTGCTGCTGATCCAGCATACGGGCCGCGCGGCGAGTAGAGGAAGTCTTCCCCTACTCGATTTTACTATAGCATAATAGTAAGATAATTGCAAGAAATTCTTAATATTGTAAACTCAATGCTTGTTTTCCTAATTCTTTTCCCAAACAAATACCGCAGACCCAGGAGCCGCCGTAAACGTCCCGTTTTCCAGCCGGTAATCGCCGCCCTTTTGATAAAGCGTGTCTCCGAGATTTCCATCATACGCAAAGGACGCTTCTTTCCCGGACGGGTTTACTGCCACGAGCAGCGAATCCGTTCCGTCTGTCCTTCGGTATGCCAGTGGGTATGCGTGATCCTCGCAATACAAAAATTCAATCTTTGCTTCGCTTTGCAACACCGGCGTGGACTGGCGGATCTTGATCAGCTTCTTTACTTCGTGGTAAATGGAATCCGGGTCTGCGACTGCTTTTTTCGCCGTCGGGCGGTTTTTATCCGGGTCCATCGGGATATACAATTTGGACGCGTCCGCATCGGAAAAGCCCGCGTTTAAGCCATCGTCCCACTGCATCGGAGAACGGGAGCCTGTGCGGTTGTAGCCGCCTTCTACCGAAACGATATCCCCTAAATACTGCATCCCGATCTCGTCGCCGTAATAAATAAACGGCGCGCCAGGCAATGACAGCAGGAATGCGTATACGATCTTTACTTCCTCCGCATCCAGCCAGTTGGTCATACGCTCCATATCGTGATTGCCGCTTGGAACGCAGATCATGCCTTTTCCGTTTGTCGGCTCGTAGCACATTTTATAGTAATCGATAAAGGCTTTTGCGTCCCCTTTCCCTTCTCTGGAAAAATACGGGTCATCCTTGTGGAACATATCGGTGTAATGGCTTGGGCCAAAATGCAGCATAAAATCCATATGGAAGCCGGAACGAAGGCTCCTGTCCGGCTGGCCCCACTCGGATATCATGCCCGCGTTTGGAAATTCGGTTTCGATAAACTGCATAAAATCATGCCAGAGCGCGATCGTCCCTTCCTGCTGCGGGTCATTTTTTACAAGGGAGCCTGCCATGTCCACACGGAAGCCGTCACAGCCCATTTCCAGCCAGAAGCGCATAATATCTTTGATGGCTTCCCTTGTAGAAAGCGCGTCCGGCGAATCCATCGGCTGCTGCCAGGATGGGTCGTCGATTTCATAAAATCCGTAATTTAAGCTCGGCTGGTGCGAATAGAAATTCACCGCCACGCAGCCGTCCCTCTGGCTCATGCCGCGTAAAAACCCTTTCGTGCCGCTGATGCCTTCAAAATCCTTCCATGCGTTGTCCGTCCATACATAACGTCCGGAATACGCATTCTGTTCCGGCTTTAAGGATTCCTGGAACCACGGGTGCTCCCAGGACGTATGCCCCGGCACTAAGTCCAGCATGACATACATATCCCGGTCGTGCACTTCTTGAAATAACCGCTTCAAATCCGCATTTGTCCCATAACGCGGAGCCACCTTCATATAATCCGACACGTCATAGCCCGCATCCAAAAACGGGGATTCAAAGCACGGGTTTAACCAGATCGCGTTACACCCAAGCTCTTTGATATAATCCAGATGCTCGATGATCCCCTGGATATCGCCGATGCCGTCCGCGTTTGTGTCCGCAAAGGACTGTGGGTAAATTTCATAAAATACCGCGTTTTTTAACCAATCAACCATATTTTTTTCCTCCTGCTGCGTTGATATGTGCAAAAATGCAGCCCCGCACATACGTCCGGGGCTGCTGTTATTTGCTTTCTTTGTTTTTAGTGACAGATCGCTTTTGTGCTTTCCTTATCAAAGAAATGCGCTTTATCCATATTTGCCGCAATCTTATACGGGCCTTTTTCCGGCCGTTTCCCGGAAGCCGGGATTCTTACGGCTACCCTGGTGTCGCCGACATACATATATAAGTTGTACTCCGCGCCCAGCAGCTCGCTAAATTCCATCTTTGCGTTTAACGTATTGTCCTTTGTCATCATTTCCTCTTTCAGGAAATCCTCCGGCCTGAAACCTATCGTAACCGTTTTGCCAACATAAGGCTCTAACGCTTTCCACTTAAACTGCGGGATCGTTAAGCGGTCATTCGCGACCTTTGCATACATCGCGCCGTTTTCCTTTAAGATCGCCGCGTCCATGAAATTCATCTGCGGGCTGCCGATAAAGCCTGCTACAAACAGATTCACCGGTTCGTTGTACAGCGCCTTTGGCGTATCAAACTGCTGTACGATCCCGTCTTTCATAACCACGATACGGTCGCCCATTGTCATCGCTTCCGTCTGGTCATGGGTTACGTATACAAACGTAATGTTCAAACGCTGATGAAGCCTTGCGATCTCGGTACGCATGGAAGCGCGCAGCTTCGCGTCCAGGTTGGACAGTGGCTCATCCAGTAAGAATACCGCAGGGTTACGCACCATTGCGCGCCCCAACGCTACACGCTGTCTTTGCCCGCCGGAAAGCTCTTTTGGCTTACGGGTCAAAAGATGCTCCAGATCCAGAATTTTGGCAGCTTCATGCACACGCTTATCAATTTCTTTTTCATCTTCCTTACGAAGCCTTAATCCAAACGCAATGTTTTTATATACATTCATATGAGGATACAACGCATAGTTCTGGAATACCATTGCAATATCCCGATCCTTTGGCGGCACTTTATTTACCACCCGGTTGCCAATATACACTTCCCCTGATGAAACCGTCTCCAGCCCCGCGATCATACGAAGGGTTGTGGACTTTCCACAGCCTGACGGCCCAACGAGAATGATAAATTCCTTATCCTTGATTTCCAGGTTCAGATTCGGCACTACCGGCTTTGTCGCTCCTTCATACGTCTTTGTAACATTTTTAAAGCTAATCGAAGCCATACTATTCTCCTCCACTTGTTATTTTACGTCCCTGCTTCCCCCCGGAATCCCCTGCCTGTTCCAGTCCGGGTTAGAAAAGGTACTTTCCTGATAAAACACCTCTGTCGTACGGTGCTCTTCATCCGTAAACACAGCCTCCTTTGGAACTGTATGCTTCACCTCCATAACTTCCGGGTCGATCAGGCGAAACGCTTTCTGATACAGTAAGCTGTTCAGATAAGCGATCAGACCAAACCCGCACATTCCCCATAAAAATATGAATACATTCGCCGCGTTCGGATTCATGAAAAAGGACAGATACACGGCCCCTACAACAAGCGCAATGCTAAGGAGCGTCCATGGCAGCGCGGCAACGCTTAAAAGCCATGCGTTTTTTATCGTATTTTTCACAGTATTCCGATATCTGGCCTGCATCGGGAATATATACTGGTAGCCAAAGAGGAACACGATACACATCATGAAAAAGCTGATCCGGTATACCCGCAGCAGCGTGCCGCCAAAACCTGAAATGACCAGGTAATACACGCCAAGCAGCGCGGCTATAGCAGCGCAGAATATCCAAAGCGCAGTTGCCTGCTTAAAATTCTGCTTAAATGCATTCCAGAACTGTTTTGCAATGACGTCATCCTCGTCGCTTGCCAGTATCGCCTGCATACAAGTATACAGAGCGGTAAGCGCCGCCCCCGCCGTCACCAGCGGCAGGGAAAACACACAAAAGAGGATATTGCAGATTACAATATTTCCAAATTTACGAAGTTCATTCATCAAAGGCCCGTTTACGTTCAACAGGTTCATAGCAGCCACCTTTCTAAAAAAGAGGATACATTATTTAATCGCGCCCTCAACCATACCGTTCATAATCTGCTTCTGGGCAACCAGGAAAATAATTATCATAGGAACGATCGCTAACAACGCTGCCGTTAAGATCAGATCCCACTGTTTTACATAAGACCCTACGAACGCCTGCACCGCAACCGGAAGCGTCTTAATCTTACCATTCTGTCCAAGCATTAAGGATGGCAGAAGGTAGTCGTTCCAGATCCACATACCATTTAAGATCGTAACTGTCGTAATGACCGGCGTAAGAAGCGGGAAGATAATGCGGAAAAACGTGCCTTCCGGCGAGCATCCGTCGATTGCCGCCGCCTCTTCCAGTTCATACGGAATGCCTTTGATAAAACCGGTCAGGATAAATACCGTCATAGCCCCGCCAAACCCGCAGTATGCAAATACAATGCCAGGTATGGACTGTAACATGGAAATGCCCACAAATTTACCTACATCACGGAAAGTAGAAACCAATGGAAGCATTACAACCTGGAACGGAATGATCATGGATGCGATAAATATCATGTAAATAAACGTAGACCATTTCGTCTTATTCCGGCAGATAACCCATGCTGCCATGCCGCCAAAAAGCGCCAGTAAAACTAATGAAAAGATCGTAATCACAAGGGATGTTCCAAACGCATACCAAAAATTAAAGTTTGAGTTATTCACAACGGACGAGAAGTTCTTCGTAAGCTGCGAAAAGCTGACCCCTTCAAATCCAACCGGGTTGGCTACGATGTTATTCGCGCTCTTAAAAGCGTTCATAACAACGAGATAAAACGGGAACAATGTATATATCGCAAGAACGACTCCGACCACCGTCAAAATGATCTTGTTGGATTTTTTCATCTCCATTACATTTCCACCTCCTTCTTGTTAGAGATCCGAACCTGAATAATGGAAACACAGGCAAGGATGATAAAGAACAATACGGCTTTTGCCTGCCCAAGCGCATAGTTGTTCTTGGAAATCGCCGTATTATAAATGTTCAACGCAAGCATCTGAGTGCCGTTGGACAAATAAGAACCCATAAAGTCCGCTACAGATCCGGTACCATTTGTCAATGCCATATTCACGTCGAACTGCTTGAACGCAGAAGTCAGCGTCAGGAATGTACAAATTGTGATCGTAGAAGCGATCATCGGGATCTTGATCTGGAAAAGCGTCGTCAGCGCATTGGCTCCGTCAATAGAAGACGCTTCCAGCACGTCTTTTGGAACCGTTGTAAGTCCGGTTACATAAATAAGCATGATATAACCTGCGTACTGCCATATGTATACTACAATGATCGCGGCAAACGCCGTATTCGTTTTTGCCAAAATTGAATTGTGCATCCCCATCATATCAGAAGTGATCTGCACCAGCACGTTGTTAAATACGAACTGCCAGATATAACCCAATACGATACCGCCGATCAGGTTCGGAAGGAAATAGGACGCTCTGAAAAAGTTTACTGCTTTTAACTTGGTCGTACAAAGAAGCGCCAGGCAAAAGCCTACCAGATTGACCAAGATCATGTTAAAAATAACGAATAAAAATGTAAGCAATACAGACCAGACAAACGCCGGATCTTTAAACATGGACGTGTAATTTGAAAAACCGACAAACTCTGTGATCCGAATCCCGTTCCAGTCTGTAAAAGAATAAAAAATACCTAACATCAACGGAATGATGACCGTTACCGCAAACGTAAACAATAACGGGAACAAAAAAATGAAATTAATAATGCTGCGGTGATGCTCCACGGTCGGGAACATATACATCCCTGCCAGGATAACGATAGCCCCAAGGATCAGCAACGCCCCCCCTGAACGAATTCCCGCTGCCCATAAAATCCATCGCCAGCGCGCCGATCAATCCAGCCGCGCCAACCGCCAAAAGAACTAATGACAGCATTTTTTTGCTTGTTGCGTTCTCAGACATTTTCCAGCTCCTTTCTTCACATAAAGGTCAGAAAGCAGCAGGCGCGGGCTTACGTCCGCCGCCCTGCTGCTTTCCAAAACCCTGTCACCAGGAATTATTTCTTTTTATTTAGTTTCCATAACACTGAGCAGTTACCTGCTGAATCGTTTTTACAAAATCTGCCGCTTCCATGTTGCCAGCCGCATAGTCTGCGAATACCTGTCCGGTATAGTTCTGTGCAAGACCTTCTTTCTGGCCTAACCAATGCCAAGCGGATGTCTTACCGTCTTCCTGCCATTTTACAACCGTCTCTGCGAACGGATCATTTGCAACATATTTGCAGGATTTGAACGGGCTGATAAATCCAGCTTCTTCTACAAGCACCTGCTGTGCTTTATCTTCTGAGCACCACTGTAAGAATTTTTTCGCCTCTGCCGCATTGCCGTCTGAGAATACAGACCACCAGGACGGAGAGTTTGTTAAAATAGTGTCTACGCTGTCGTCAAACGCATATGGGATCATACCTACTTTGAAGCTTCCAGCCGCTTCATAAGCATCCTTATCTGCGGTCAGCATCGTAGCGCCGATCCAAGAACCCTGGGTTACAAACGCGTATTTGCCGGATGCGAAGTTCAAAATCTGCTGGTCATACGTGCCGGACACAAGCAATGTCGGATCTGAATACTGGTTGAAAAGCCCTATCAGCTCCGCAAATTTTGTGAAACGCTCTTCATCGATCTTGCCGCCGTCATTGAGCATATCGATATAAGTCGTATCGTCACGGTCTAAGCCGCCGTCAAGGTAATTTGCAAATACGTGGTTACCAGTAGACCAGTAAAGGTTTGTCGGCTCTGCGCAATAGCCGATAACCGCATCCAAGCCAAGCTCGTCTTTCTTAGAATCAAGCGTCTTGAAAGCCTCCTCGATTTTATCCGGGCCTGTCAGAGTCGCCGGATCGATGCCCGCTTTTTTCAAAAGGTCTGCGTTGTAAGCAAGTCCGACCGCTTCTACAGTGTATGGGAAGCCGATCGTGCCGTATTTTTCATCCACATACGCAGCGTCCGTATCGGAAGCCCACTTCTCACCGCTCATATCCTCCAGCATGCCTTCCCAGTTGCCAAAGTCTGTAGCTCCGCCATTTACAAAGATATCCGGCATATTATCCGCCTGATAATATCCCTTTAACGTACCCTGGATATCGATGCCGCCGCCCATGGATTCGATCTCAACTTTTACGCCGGTCTCTTCTTCGTACATCTTTGCAAGTTTTTTCAGCTGCTCGTCTACCTCGATCTTGCCGTTTACAAGACGAAGGGAACCGCCGCCTGACGAAGATCCGCCATCGTCCTTTGACGTATCCTCTTTGTCATCGCCTGAACCAGTGTCATCAGACGCCGTGTTCTTGTCCGAATCGCCATTTGATGAATCTTTGTCATCAGAGCCGCCACCGCACGCTGCCAGCGTGAATACCATCGTCGTAGCAAGTAACGTAGCCAATAACTTTCTTTTCATATTTCCCTCCTTAAATTTCGTGCAATCCTGCACAGTTTATGGTGTGCGCTCATTCCAACTCTATATGCGAGTCTACCAGATATGGTATGTAATATCTGATAAAAATATTGGAAAACTGCATACAAAAATCGACCTTTTGCGCATAAGCTTTGTTAGAAAGTATCTTAACACTATTTTTACAAAAAGGCAATACCTTTTGCACATAAGTTTTTATTTTTATTTTGCAGATTTTCTATTATTATCTATTTTTCATAAAGCGCTCCCGCCTTATTTTTTACATTCTGTACAAAAAGTTAACGGTTTGGAAATAAATTATACGGCGTTTCGAACTTGCCGCCCACTCCGATTTATGATACAATTTTTATCAGCATCAAAAAAATGTTACCGGATTAGGAGGGAGGAACATGGTAACGATCAAAAACATCGCTGATATGCTCGGGATCAGCACCACGACCGTTTCAAATGTCATACATGGAAAAACCGGAGAGGTGTCGCAGCAGACGGTAGAACGCGTGGAAAAGCTTTTGGCAAAATATGATTATGTGCCGAATAACAGCGCAAGGAGCTTGACGCAAAACCGCTCAAACATTATAGGGCTTGCGCTGCGGGGGCGCAAGGATAAATATGAAAATATTATCGCGGACCCTTTTTTCAGCGAGCTGATCGGCAGCATTGAAGCAAAAATCCGCTCACAGGGATATTTTATGATGATCTATTCTTCCGACGACATCGGAGAGTTAATCCGCAATGTGTTAACCTGGAATGTGGACGGGCTGATCTTGATCGGCATGCTCCATGATGATTTTATCCGTCTTAAAAGCCGTTACAATAAACCAACGGTATTGATCGACAGCTACGCGCCAAGGGATATTATGAATTATGTAAACGTGGGGTTAGAAGACGAAAAAGGAACCTACGACATGACCTGCCACCTGCTAAAACTGGGACACCGCAGGATCGCTTTTTTGGCAGACAATATGGAAGGCGTAGACTACGTCCGCTATCTTGGCCATCAAAAGGCGTTTTTGGATAACGGCTTAAAAGTAAGGGAAGAGGACCTTTTGATCATCCGTCCCGGAATGTTAGAGCGGGAGTCCAGCATGGAGGAGCTTTACCACAGGTCAAAGGATTATACGGCATTTATGTGCTGCTCGGATTATTACGCTGTGACTTTAATGAATTATTTCAGCGACAGAGGGGTAAAGATCCCCCAAGACCTTTCCTTTACCGGATTTGACGATATCCTTCTGGCAAGGGTCATACGCCCCGCCCTTACGACGGTATACCAGGACATCACAAAAAAAGGACAGCTCGCCGTGGAATATTTATTAAAAATGATACATGGCATAGAATTTACGGAACGGGACATCAAAGTTCCGGTGGAGCTTGTCATCCGCGACAGCGTAAAAAGCCTTACAAAAATCGAAGAGCCGGGTTTAAAAAACCCTTGATATCCACCGCCTTATCCGAAGATTCCGCCAATATCACAACGCCTTCCCTAATCTCAACGCTCGCTTCATCCTCTATGATCTCATTGCTAAGCCCTAAGGATTGGAACGCGTCCAGCGTTCCGTCCTGTAACGGGTACAAAAAGCCCTTTAGCGTAACGCCAAGCGCCCTGGTTGTTAAAGGGATCAAAGACACGTATTTTCCGTACTGGCGCTCTTTTTTTAACACCGTTTTCCCTTCGCCTATGAGCGAAAGGCGGTTATAAGGGTCTATGAGAAAGCAGGGCACATTTTTTAAAAGCGCAAGGCCAAGCACATGCACCGTGCCAAGCATATGGTCAAGCCTTGTGCCTGTAGCCCCCAAAATATGAATCTCGTCCGCGCCCCGCGTTAAAGCAAGCCGAAGCGCAAGCTCCGTATCCGTGTAATCCTTTTTCGGATCATACGTATGAATCCGCACCGCCGGATCTTCCCTGTATTTTTGCAAAACTTTAACGTTCGCGGAATCAAAATCTCCGACGATCTCCCGGGGCGTAATCCCCGCAGCGTCAAAAAAATGCATCCCAGCGTCTGAAGCTATAAAATCATCAAATTTTTGAAGCGTGACGTATCGCCGCGCAAAGTCGATATCCAGGCTTCCGCCTGTAACGATCAGCGTTTTTTTCATTTTGATTCCTGTTCCTTTTATTGCCTGTTCCTTTTATTTCACATATCTTACAAATTTTGCATTTCTTAAATCTCTTACATCCTTTTGTATTTGCGGCGGCTTTTTAGCTCGTCGTACAAAAGGCAGTAATTTTCATACCGTTTCGCATTGATGCATCCATCCTCCAACGCCTGTTTCACGCCGCAGTCCGCCTTAGGCTCGCTGATATGGCTGCATCCGTGGAAACGGCACTGCGGCTCATATGCCGCAAACTCCGGATAATAGCGCTGCAATTCCTCTTTTTCCAGATCTGGCAAAAATAAAGAGCTAAACCCCGGCGTATCCATAATATACGTGTCCGCGCTTATATGCACCAGCTGGGTGTGCCGCGTCGTCTGCTTGCCGCGTTCGATCTTACGGCTAAGCTCCCCTGTCTGCATCAGCGCGTCGGGTTGCAGCAGGTTGACCAGCGAGGATTTTCCTACGCCGGACGGCCCCGCCGCAGCCGCGGTTTTGCCCAACAGGGCGGATTTTAACCCTTCGATGCCCTCCTGCCTTTTTGCGCTTGTAAAAAGCACCGGATAGCCGCAGGATTCATAGATATGCGCCAGCGCCTTTTTTTGTTCGTCGTCTGCCAGTTCTTTTTTGTTAAAGCAGATCGTAACCGGTATATCCTGTAGCTTCATAAAGATCAAAAAGCGGTCTAATAAATTCAGGCTTGGCTTTGGGCTTGCCACGGAAAAAATGACCAGCGCCATATCGATGTTTGCCGCCGCCGGGCGCACAAGCTCATTTTTCCTGGGAAGAATACGCTCTAAACTGCCTGTTTTTTCCTTTTCCTCCAACACGCAGACCTCTACGTTATCCCCTACCAGCGGTTTTTGGTTCAGCTGGCGAAGCAGGCCCTTTGCCCTGCATTCATAGACGCCGGATTCTTTCGTATGCACGTAGTAAAACCCGGCAATGCCTTTGATGATCTTTCCCTGCATAAAAACCTCGTTTGAATCATTTGAATTTAGAATCTTTGGATAAAGAAAGCTTTTTCAAAAATCAATTACTGCGGCTTAAAAGTTACGCTTTCTTCCTGTATATTCGTCGTAATGCCGCCCTCGTCGTCTTCTAAAATCCATTCGATTGAAATCGTCCCGCTGCTTACGCCTTCGATGTCGCGCTTGGAGATCGTGTACGGGAATGAGGAAATGCCTACATTCCTCCATTCATCTAACGCCTTTCCCTGGGAATCTAAAAGCTGGATATTGGCGGATATCACGTTGTCGTTGTCCGGCACGCCGATGGTCTTTCGGATCTGGTAAAAGACCTCTTTCTTCCCAAGGCTTACGACAAAATTCACCTTGCTTCCCACATAAACGCTCTCGCCCGCCTGCGGGGTCTGGCGGATGACCTGCCCTTTTGGAACCTCTTCATCATAATCGCTTTCCACCGTTCCAGCGTCCAGCCGCCCTTCCTGCAATGCCGCAACCGCCTGCTCCTGGGTTTTTCCCTGTAAGCCCGGCACCGACACCCGCTCCTGCCCCTGGCTTACGACGATCGTTACCGTATCTCCTTTTTTGACCATCGAACCGTCTGCCGGAGACTGGGAAATTACAATCCCTTCCGCTTTGTCTGAATACTGATAACTCGCTTCCGGAACCAGTTCCGCGTCGCTTAACATACCCTTTGCCGCGGTTTCGGTGTTTCCAACCACGCTTGGAACCTTAAATTCCCCCGCGCCGCTGCTGACGGTCACCTTGATCGTCGTCCCTTTTTCCACCATCTCCCCTTTTTCAATATCCTGGGACATGATCTGGCCTTCCTCGTATTCATCCGACGATTCCGTGCCAATGCGGTAAAGCTTTAAGCCGATCTTTTGCAGCTTCTTTTGCGCCGTCTCCACTTCCATGCCAGTGACCTTGATCATCGCAACCTTTTCTTCGTCCCGCGCGTCATCCTCTGACGTGTCGGAGTCTCCGTCACCGGAATCTTCAATGTCCGACGCTGTAATCGTCTGCACTTCGTCATCGTCTTTTTTGCCTGACGGCCCAAATCTGAAAATGCCAAACATATTTCCGACCAGATAAATAATGATAAACAAAATGACGACCGCCGCCACAATGCCCATAATGGTCATGGCTTTTTCCATTTTAGGGTTTAAAATGCCGCCTTCGTCCTCCTCTTCCTCATAAACATCCTCTTCCTGCCTTTTTGCCTTTTGGACGCCGCGCTCCGGCGCCGGCTTTGGACCATCCAGCGTAACGCCAGCTGTCTCCTGCTTGATCTGCTCCACCTCTTTTTCGGTGATAATGCGCGTTTTATCCTGCACCATGCCAGGGGACGTAAGCGTCACAAAATCCTCGTTCGGGTTTGTCAGGGCGTGCTTTAGGTCGTTTAACAGCTCGCCCATCGTCATATATCTGCGGTCCGCGCTTTTTTGCGTGCATTTGATGATGATCTTTTCCAGGCTGACCGGCAGATCCGGCACAAAATTGCGCGGAGACGCCATTTCATCCTGCAAATGCTGGATCGCGATCGCGACTGTCGTATCCCCGTCAAACGGCACCCTGCCCGTCACCATTTCATACATTACGATGCCAAGAGAATAAATGTCGCTTTTTCCATCCACAAAGCCGTTTCGCGCCTGTTCCGGAGAAGAATAATGCACCGAACCCATAACATCTGAATGGATCGTGTTGCTGGTGGCGGCCCTTGCGATCCCAAAATCTGTGACCTTCACCTTTCCTTCCGTGGAGATCATAATGTTTTGCGGCTTAATGTCGCGATGTATGATGTTTTTATTATGCGCAGCCTCTATGCCCCGCCCTACCTGGATGGCGATGCTGATGGCTTCTTTATAGGAAAGCTGCTTCTTTTTTTCAATATATGTTTTTAACGTAATGCCCTCTACGTATTCCATTACAATATAATGGATTCCATCTTCGCTTCCTACGTCATAGATATTTACAATATTCGCGTGCTCTAAGCTTGCCGCCGACTGGGCCTCGGTGCGAAATTTCGTCACAAAATTAACGTCATCCGCAAATTCCTGTTTTAAAACCTTCACCGCAACGACCCTGCTAAGTACATGGTCCATCGCCTTATATACGTCCGACATCCCGCCCGCGCCGACTTTCGCCAGTATCTCGTAGCGGTCTGCCACAAACCTTCCCTCTTCTAGCACCGAATCACCTCCTTAAGAAAACGGGTCTATGATGATCACCGATATATTGTCCCTTCCGCCATTCTCATTCGCCGCAAGGATCAGCTGGCGCACGATTCCAGGGATATCTTTCTGCCCGCAGATGATCCCGCGGATCTCTTCATCCTCCAACATATTCGTCAGCCCGTCGGAGCACAGCAACACAAGGTCTTTTGGCTTTAAGTCCACCTCGAAAAAATCCACCTGGATATCCCTTGTGGCCCCTACCGCCCGGGTGATGATGTTTTTATCTGGATGCACCCTTGCCACCTCCGGCCGCATCTCGCCTAAGCGCACCATTTCCTGCACAAGGGAATGGTCTTTTGTCACCTGTATGATCTGATCGTTTACGACATAAAGGCGGCTGTCGCCTACATTTGCAACGCTCATATGAGCGTTTGTGATGGAAGCCGCCACAAACGTAGTCCCGGTGCCCTGCAAATACGGCTCTTCCTGCGCAACCGCAAGCAAGCTGCGGTTCACGCTGCGCAAAGCCTCTCCCAACAAGGCGATCGGCTCTGACAGGCCGCTTAGCGCGATTGCCTCCACAACCTTTTCTACCGTATATCTGGACGCAAAATCGCCTGCGTTATGCCCGCCCATCCCATCTGCCACGATAAACAGGTTCGGCAGATTGCCGACCGCGATCTCGGACGTATAGATATAATCCTGGTTTGTCTCTCTCCGCCTCCCAATATCTGTCATAGAAAATGTCTTCATCTACTTCGCCTACCTTTCAGCCGCCCCGGTAATGTATTTTTTCAAATGTGTTTTTTAATCCAGCCCCCGCGCAGCGGATATTGCCTTCGAATAACGCTTTCTTAGCTGCCCGCACGCACCGTCGATGTCACGGCCTAACTCTCTCCTTATAGTAACATTTATTCCGTTTTTTTCAAGCTCCTTTTTAAACGCCGCCATATCCGAAGCCCCAGGCTGTTTATAAGAACGCTCCCGCACCGGATTGACCGGTATCAGGTTTAAATGGCAGTTTTTCCCCTTTAACAGCGCGCCAAGCTTTGCCGCGTCCTCTTTTGTATCGTTTTGCCCGTGGACTAAGCTGTATTCATAAGTAATCCTCCTGCCGGTTTTTGCAAAATAAGCGTCGCAGGCTTTCATCACGTCAGGCAGCTTATACTTCTGTGCGACCGGCATAAGCGAAAGGCGCGTTTCCTGGCTTGCCGCGTGCAAAGACAGGGCCAGAGTAATCTGAAACTTTTTTTCCGCCAGCCTGTAAATATTTGGCACGATGCCGCAGGTAGACACGGTGATGTTTCGCTGGCTGATATTTAAGCCCTTTTCATCCGATATCATCTCTATAAATTTAATCAGGTTTTCATAATTATCCAAAGGCTCTCCCGTTCCCATGACTACGACATGGGAAATCCTCTCTCCAATATCCCTGCTGATATGGTACACCTGCCCTAACATTTCCGATACGTGGAGGGAACGGGAAAGTCCGCCGATTGCGGACGCGCAAAACTTACAGCCCATCCTGCACCCCGCCTGTGAAGAGATGCAGACGGAATTGCCAAATTTATATTTCATAAGCACGCTTTCGATAAAATACGCAGCGGCATTCGGTTCTTTATTCAAAAGGGCGAATAAATATTTCCTCGTGCCGTCCTGCTTTGAAACCTGGCATTCCACCTGCTTTAGCGTATCCAGCTGACACTGGCGGCCGATGCGCTCTCTTAGGTCCACAGGCAGGCTCGTCATCTCGCCAGAGTCCGTCGCCAGCTTTTGGTGCAGCCATTGGTAAACCTGCTTTGCGCGAAACGCTTTTTCACCAATGCCTGTAAAATATCCGGTCAGCTCCTCTATATTCATAGATGTTAAATCTACTTTTGCGTTTTCTCCTTGTCCCATGGCAAGCCTCCCGTCATATTCTGCAAAACGCCGCGCTGTAAAAACCGTCCCCGCCTGTATCCCCAGGAAGATACTGCTTTTCCCATAAAAGCTGAAACTTCGGATGCGCGCTCAAAAACCAGCGGGCGTTTTCTTCATTTTCCATACGGTTAATCGTGCAGGTGCTATAAACCAGCTTTCCATCAGGCTTTACATAACGGCAGGCAACCGAAAGGATCTCCCGTTGCAGCTTTGCCAGCTCCTCACACTGGGAAAGGGAGGCTTTATAACGGATATCCTTTTTCCTGCGCAGCACGCCAAGTCCGGAGCAGGGCAGATCCGCGATCACGATATCCGCTTTTTCTTCTAACTGCGGATCAAAGACAGCGGCGTCCCATACCTGCACGTCCAGGTTGTCTGCCTGGCACCGGTTTTTATTTTCCAAAAGCAGCGCCGTCTTTTCTTTTGTCAGATCCCTTGCAAGCACCCGCCCTGTCCCATTTAACCGCCAGGCCATATAAAGCGCCTTTCCGCCCGGCGCCGCGCAGACATCGATTATAAAATCCCCTTCCTTTGCCGCTACCGCTTCCATCGCAAGCATCGGGCTTATATCCTGCGCATAAAACAACCCTTCCTCAAAGCTTTTTAACCGAAAAAGCTGGTCATAGCCAGAAAGCCGAAACGCGTTGGAAAGCTTTGTATTTTGGACTGTCACGCCCTCCGCCTTAAGCCTAGCTTTTAACTGTGAAGGCGTAATGCGGACGGTATTTACAAGTATCGTCGTTTGCGGCGGCTCTTCAAAGGATGAAAGCAGGCTCACCATCCCCTGCCAGCCGGCCTCCTTATTCAGATCATAGGAAAAATCGGACTCCCACATCCGGATCATCCACTCCGGTATCGAATAGCGCACGGATAAATAACGCTCCGGGCCGCTTTTTTTATCCGGCAGCGCAAGGGAATCCTTGTTCCTGCTGATGTTGCGCAGCACGCCGTTGATAAAGCCGCTTAGATTCAAAAACCCTTTTTTCTTCGCAAGCTTTACGGCTTCGTTGCATGCCGCCGCGTCCGGCACCCCGTCCATATAACAGATCTGGTAGACCGCGCTTTGCAAAATACAGCGTACCGCCGGCTTCATCTTTTTTACCGGAACTTTGGAAAACTGGTCGATATAATAATCAATCTGAATTAAATTTTCCAAGGTTCCTTCCACAATGCGGGTGATAAGCGCCCGTTCCTTCTTATCGAGATATCCGCGCCTTTCAAACGCGTCCGAGGTGGCAAGATGGCTGTACTTTCCTTCCTGCATGACCTTTCGCAAAATGTCAAGGATACATTCGCGTATATCAACGGCGTTAGTCACTGTCGTTCCTTCCTCCAAATAAAATCAAAAGCCGCAGCAATTGTAAAATTGCCGCCGCCGCGCCTGCCACGTAAGTCAATGCCGCCGCCTTTAACACTTTTTTCGTGTACGGAAGCTCCTGCTCCCCCAATATCCCGGTCTGCCCTAAAATACGCACCGCACGAAAGGAAGCGTTAAACTCCACCGGAAGCGTCACAAGCTGAAACAGCACTGCCGCGCTAAATAATAAAATCCCGATTTTGCAAAGCGTGCTTCCCGCGCCGCCTAAAAACAGCCCCGCAAGGATCAAAGGCCAGGAGATCGCCGAGCCAAAATTCGCGACTGGCACAAGCGCGCTTCGGATGCTAAGCGGGGAATAGCCCTGCTGGTGCTGGATTGCATGACCGCATTCGTGGGCCGCTACGCCAATTGCCGCAACGGATGCGGAGCCGTAAACCGGGTCTGATAAATTCAGCGTTTTATTTCTCGGGTCATAATGGTCTGTCAGATCCCCCGACACATGGCGGATCGTCACATCATGAATCCCCGCGCTGTTTAATACGCGCTGCGCCGCCTGGGCGCCAGTCATATTTGTTTTGCTGCGGACGCGGGAATATTTCTGAAACGTGGATTTTACCCGCATCGAAGCGACCATGGAGATCACTACGCCGATTAGCACAAGAATATAGGTCGGATCAAAATAATATCCATATCGATATGGCATCTGCATTCCTCCTTTTTGTTCATAAAATCTGTTTCTATCCAAGGATTGTCCCGGTCCTTAGCGAAGCGCCGCATAAGAAGGCTTCCGCGCGCATCCTTTTTTTGCCTTCCAGCTGTAATTCTTCCAAGGAGAGCCACCCCTCCCCGGTCTTTATGACCAGATGGGATTTTTTTGCAAGCGCCACCTCCCCTGGCTGCGCGTCCATTTTTATCCCAAGCTTTGTTTCAAATCCCATTCCAAGCTCTGATTCTTCCATCACGCGGGCTTTCCAGATTTTTAACGTCTTTTCGTTGAGCGACGTATAGGCTCCAGGCCATGGGTTTAGCCCGCGCACCATGCGCTCAAGCTTTGCGGCAGGCTCCCGCCAGTCCAGCCTTCCCATTTCTTTTGTGATCTTTCCGGTATAAGTCGCACTGGACTCGTCCTGTTTGATCGGTTTTAACATGCCCTGTTCTATTTGGGAGATCGCCTTTACGCAAAGCGACGCTCCTTCCTTAGCAAGCTTTTGGAATAAGCTGCCGCCGGTTTCTTCCTTATTTAATTCGATTTCCTTTTGCAATAAAATATCCCCGGTATCCAGCCCCTCGTCCATCTGCATGATCGTAATGCCCGTGACGGCTTCCCCGTTTAACACCGCCCATTGGATCGGAGCCGCGCCCCGGTATTTCGGAAGCAGGGAGGCGTGTATATTAATACAGCCATACTTTGGCATCGTCAAGATATCCTTTGGCAATATCTGCCCAAACGCGGCGACGACGATCAGATCCGGCGCATAAATTTTTAAAAATTCCACACATGCCGCGTCTCTAATTTTTTTTGGCTGGTATATTTCTATATTATGCGCCAAAGCCGCCGTTTTTACTGGCGGATACTGCATACTTTTTCCCCTGCCCTTCGGCTTATCCGGCTGCGTTGCCACAAGCGCGATCTCATGCCCGGCCGCTATGAGCGCTTCTAACGCGCACACCGCAAAATCCGGAGTTCCCATAAATATGATTTTCATACGCCACACCCGCTTTCCTTTTCCTATGCTTCCTGGTATACCGCGTCATGAAGCCCGCCCTGTACGCGCTCGATATACATATGTCCGTCCAAATGCTCAATCTCATGGCAAAACGCCCTTGCTAAAAGCTCGTTTGCCTCCATCTCATATTCCTGCATCTGCTTGTCATATGCATGGA
This sequence comes from uncultured Eubacterium sp., assembly GCA_947385775.1. Classification (GTDB taxonomy): domain Bacteria; phylum Bacillota; class Clostridia; order Lachnospirales; family Lachnospiraceae; genus Eubacterium_J. Next base: position 61,911 of record CANDMI010000007.1, read on the forward strand.
TGATCACATGGTTTGGCCTTGTGACCTGCCCCGCCTTTCCCGGCACGCTAAGGCAGGCTTCGTCCCCGGTCTGCTCTCCGTCCTCTTTCATGATCGTAGGATTCACCATCACGACCGGCCCATCGCCTACGTCCACGACCGCGATCCGCTTTAACACGCCTACCTGCGGCGCCGCAAGCCCCGCCCCGTTTGCTTCGTACATCGTATCAAGCATATCTTCTATTAAAGTCTCGATCATCGGCGTTACCTGCTTTACTTCTTTACATACCTTATTTAATATCGGGTCCCCTGCTAACCGAATCTGCCTGATTGCCATTTTGCGTTTGCTCCTTTTTTCTGTTTGCTTTTTAACTTAGGTTTATGATATCCTGATTTTTATATCCTGATTTTATTTTTCATCATCAAATTCCGCGTCGTGCAGCCCGCCTACCACATGCTCGGTGTACATATGTCCATCCAAATGCTCTACCTCATGGCAAAACGCCCTCGCCAAAAGCTCTTCGGCTTCCACCTCATATTCCAGCATATTTTCATCGTATGCCCGCATGACCACGCGGTTAGGGCGCGTGACCTGCCCCGCCTTGCCTGGTATGCTAAGGCAGCCCTCATCGGCGGTCTGCTCTCCTTCTTCTTCTAATATGACCGGATTTACGAGCACAAACGGCCCATCACCGATATCCACCACCGCAATCCGTTTTAACACGCCTACCTGCGGCGCCGCAAGCCCTACCCCGTTTGCCTCATACATCGTATCCAGCATATCTTCCACCAAAGTCTGAAGCATAGGAGTCATTTTTTTCACTTCCTTACACACCTTGTACAATATTGGGTCCCCTGCTAACCGAATCTGCCTGATCGCCATTTCCCGTCTGCTCCTTTTTCCAATTCATTTTATAAACCATATTCCGCTAACTTGGCATTATACCACAAAATTTCGGGAATGGATAGGGGAAATTTCACGGTTTTAAAGGGTATTTACGGGATTAAAGTCAAATTGTACGCTTATCCCGCTCCATCCCCCCTGGCTTTGCTCGATCCTTTTTTCAATAAAATCCTTGACCCTTATTAATATCTGGTAATCGGGATGCTTCATATATAATACAAACCGGTAAATGTCGCTTATCTTCGATACGGACGCTTCCGAGGGCCCAATGACCTGCAAGCTGCTCCATGTGCCGCGCGCTCCTGATTTTTCCAGCTCTTTTCCGATCCAGCCCGCGATCTGTCCGATCGCCTGCGACGCTTTTTCCTTTACAGGGGACGTTACAAGGATGTAAAGCATATTCCATACAGGCGGGTAGCGCATCAGCCTGCGATATAATATCTCCTCTTCGTAAAATGATTCATAATCCTGGCATTTCGCCGCCTGGATGCTAAAATGATCCGGCTGGTAGGTCTGTATGACCACGTCTCCAGGCTGATCTCCCCGCCCCGCGCGCCCCGCCGCCTGGGTAAGCAGCTGGAACGTACGCTCCGACGCGTGATGGTCGCTGGCATTTAAGGATAAGTCCGCGGCAAGCACGCCAACCAGCGTCACATTTGGAAAATCGTGGCCTTTTACGATCATCTGCGTGCCGATCAAAATATCCGCCTTATGCTCCGCAAACGCAGATAAGATCTGCTCATAGGAGTCTTTCGTGCGCGTCGTGTCATAGTCCATGCGCAAAATCCGAGCCTTCGGGAACCGCTTTTTTGCAAGCTCCTGTATTTTTTGGGTGCCAGCCCGAAAACCGCCAATATATTTTGAGCCGCAGGACGGGCAGGAATCCGGCAGCTTTGTCTCATAACCGCAGTAATGGCAAACTAACCTCTGGTTTTGATGCTGGCTTAAGGACACATCGCAATGGGGACATCGCATCACGCTTCCGCATTCCCGACAGGAGACAAACCCCGCCACGCCGCGGCGGTTTAAAAAAAGGATCGCCTGCTGCTTTTTGCTTAGCCTGTCCTCGATCAGCTCTTGCAGCCTCCGACTAAAAATCGAACGGTTTCCCGCCCCAAGCTCCGCCCTAAGATCTACGATCTCACACCTTGGCAGCGCCTTTTTTTGCACGCGCTCCTCTAAGCGAAGCAGCCTGTATTTTCCCGCCTTACAAAGGTAAAAGCTTTCCAAGGACGGAGTCGCAGAGCCGAGCACAACGCTCGCTCCGGCGATCGAAGCCCTTGCGACCGCCGTCTCCCTGGCGTGATACCTTGGGACGGTTTCGCTTTTATAGCTCGTTTCGTGCTCCTCATCGATGATAATAAACCCCAAATTTGAAAACGGCGTGAACAACGCGGAGCGCGGCCCGATCATAATGTCAATTTCTCCGTTTTTTGCCCGCTCCAGCTGGTCTGCCCGCTCCCCTGCGGACATCCTGGAATTTAAAACCGAAACCCTCTGCCCAAACCGCTCGTAAAACCGGCGCACGGTCTGATACGTCAACGCGATCTCCGGTATGAGCATAATGCTCTGCTTGCCCATTGCCGCCGCATGGGCGATCAATTCCATATACACCTCCGTTTTCCCGCTGCCGGTCACCCCATACAGCAGGTACGTGTGGCGCGCTCCCTTTTCAAATTCGCCTAAAACCGCGTCCACCGCCGCCTGCTGCGCCTGGTTTAGCTGAATGTTATAGCCCTTTTTTTCGATCTCACCTACCGGATTTCGGTAATGCCGCTCTCTTTCTATGGCGACGATCCCTTTTTCCTGCATTTTTAAAATAACCGACGATGAAATCCCCGCATCCTTTGTCAGATGCGGATACGGCTGTGGGGAACACTCTAAAAGCTCCTCTAACAGCCTCGCCTGCGCCGTGCGCCGTTTTCCCAGACATTCCTGGCGCAGCGCATTTGCATCCGCTGTTTCCACGATCAGGCGGACAAGCTTTAATTCCTTTGGGCGTTCCTTACGCTTTACCGGAAGCGCCGTCTTTAGAGCCTGGATCATCGTGCCCCCATAATTTTTATGTATCCAGGCCGAAAGCTCTATAAGCCCTGCGTCCACCGGGGCAGCGCTTTTTGCGGGCGAAAGGATGGGCTTTATCTTTTGTACGTCGAACGAGGGCTGGTCTGTCAGCTCCACGATATACCCCGCCACCGTACGGCTCCCAAACGGGACATTGACGCACATGCCTACAAAAAGCTCCCGCTCCAGCTGCGGCGGAACGAGGTATTGAAACGTCTTATCCAGTTTTTCATGCGTAATGTCTACAATTATATTTGCATATAACATTCGTTATCCTTCCGCCAATATATCGGCGATCAAATCCCGCTCATCCATCGGGTATTTCACGCCCTTAATTTCCTGGTAATCCTCATGCCCTTTTCCGGCTAACACGATCACGTCCCCCGGCTTTCCGCTTAAGATCGCGTAGCGGATGGCCTCTTTTCGGTCGATAATCTCTACATACTTCCCGTCCGTTTTCTTTATTCCTGTTATAATATCGTCTATGATCTCCTGTGGATCTTCGTCCCTTGGATTGTCCGATGTAATGATCGTCAGATCCGCAAGCTTGCCGGACACTTCCCCCATTTCATAGCGGCGCAGCTTGCTGCGGTTGCCGCCGCACCCAAACAGGCACACCAGCCTGCCCGGGTCATATTCCCGCAGGGTCGTAAGCAGGCTGTGCAGGCTCATGGCGTTATGGGCGTAATCGATCATTAAAGAAAAATCATCCGATACCTTCACAAGCTCAATGCGCCCTTTCGCCTTTGCTTTTTGAAGCGCCCCTCGCATGGAATCCACAGGAACAGCAAAATGCCTGCAAACCGCGATCGCCGCCAGGGAATTGTATACGCTGAATTTTCCCGGGACCTGGATATGGACATCGAACTCACAAAGCCCCTCCACGCGGTAATCCACTCCTAAAAAGCCCGGCTTATGCACCAGCTTTACATCCGTCGCGCGCAAATCGGCCCGGTCGGAAAACCCGAAGGTTTCGATTTCGCATGTATGCCCCTGTATCACGTTCCCGCTGTGCGCGTCATCCACATTGATAACGCCCACCTTACACTGGCGAAACAGCATCCCTTTGCATTCTAAGTATTCTTCAAAGGAAGCATGCTCATTTGGCCCGATATGGTCTGGCTCGATATTGGTAAATATGCCAAGGTCAAAGGCAAAACCGTCCACCCGGTGCATCATAAGCCCCTGGGAGGACACTTCCATCACGCAGGCATCGCAGCCTTCATCCGCCATTTCCCGGAAATACTGCTGCACAAGGTAGGATTCCGGGGTCGTGTTGGCGGACGGTATCTTTTTCTCCCCGATGACCGTCTCAATCGTTCCGATCAGCCCGACTTTAAAGCCCGCGCTCTCAAGTATGGATTTAATCATATAGGTCGTTGTCGTCTTGCCTTTCGTCCCTGTAACGCCAATGGTTTTAAGCCGCCTTGCCGGATAGTCAAACCATGCGGCGGAAAGCTGGGCGAGCGCCTTTCTTGTGTCTTTCGCCTTTATAACCAACACTCCCTCAAGCCCATCGACCTCCTGTTCCACAACTACCGCACACGCCCCTTTTTGCGCCGCCTCCCGCGCAAACTTATGCCCGTCAAACGCCGCGCCCTTTATGCAGACAAATATACAGCCAGGCGTTAACTTCCTGGAATCATACACCACCGCGGTAACCTTTTTGTTTTGATAGGAGTCTGAATCTAAGTCGCCGGCAAAATCCGCGCCGTCTGAAATGATCTGGCAGTCTACATGCTCTAGCATTTGGGCGATGGTTTTGGCGTTGTCTGCGCTGTTTGCGCTGTTTGATTTATTTGTGTTGTTTGTATTGTTTATGTTGTTTGTGTTGTTTGTTTCATTTGTGTTGTTTGTTTCATTTGTTTCGTTTGTCTCATTTGATTTTTGTGACATGGCTTTGTCCTCCTGGTTTTTATGTTTGGATCGCCTGCGCCTTACGCGTATGCTTTTTTACATTATATGCCGGATGGGGGGTTTTTACAAGCTTCAAGCTGTCTAAGGAGGTGCGTAATATGACAGCTTTTCATATTGACTGCGCATCCTTCTTATCTTATAATGAGAAAGCGTTCCTATATTTAGATATGGATCATTCAGATGAAAAAGGCAAAATATGTTTTTTCTGATCCGTTTTTTTAACCGATGTTTGACGAAGGTGTCGAAATGAAATATGATCTGATCATACCGATTTACAATATCGAAAAAGAGCTTGGCCGATGTTTAAACAGCATCCTCTGCCAGACATACCGCGATTTCCGGGTCATTATGGCAGATGACGGCTCTGTCGATGGAAGCTCCCAGATCGCGAAGGATTATGCCCGTTTGGACAGCCGTTTTGAATATTACCGCAAAAAGCACGGCGGACTTTCGGACGCAAGAAACTTTGGCATCTCAAAAATTTCAGGCGATTATACGCTTTTTATCGACGGGGATGATTATATTGAACACGATACGTTAAAAACCATCGACGCAGAGCTTTCCAAATACCCCCCCATTGACGTTTTGGAATATAACGGATGGTTCGAGGAAGATGGCAAAATGGAACGCATCAATACCTTTTACACGGATGCCGGAACGGTAAAATCGGGCAGGGATTTTATTTTCGATAATTTAAAAGCGGGCGGCCTTGTGGCTCCTGTCTGGTTAAAGGCGGTGCGAAGCAGCCTGATCCAAAAAAACCGCCATTTGTTTGCAAAAGGAATGCTCCATGAAGATGAATTGTGGACTCCAAAGCTCTATTTTTTAGCCGGCACGGTAAAATATATCGACCAATGCTTTTATCATTATGTCCAGCGCGAAGGCTCGATCACGCACCAGCCATGCAAGGCAGTTAACGCAAGACATGCAAAGGAGATCTTCCACCGGCTGGAAGCTTATTATAAAAGCCTGCCTGTTACCAAAAAGGAGCTGCATATCCTGACCAGCTATCTGTCCAGGCAGATGATCAGCGCATGCCGGATGTCTGAAACGGAGGGCGCTTCATTGAAAGATAAAAAGTTTATCATCCGCAACGCAAAGGATAAAAAAAGCGTCGGGAAAATGCTTTTGTTTTTCACCGCTTCCAGACACTATGATAAATTAAGCGATTGGTTCAAAAAATTAAATCGAAAATGAGGTTTTCTATGATCCCGAAAAAAATCCATTATTTCTGGACGGGCGGCGGTGAGATTCCAGATAAGAGCAAAGCCTGCATCGAAAGCTGGAAAAAATTTTGTCCAGATTATGAAATCGTCGAATGGAATGAGTCCAATTATGATATTCAAAAATGCGCCTATATGAAACAGGCCTACGACGCTAAAATGTGGGGGTTTGTTCCTGATTATGCCAGGCTGGACATTATTTACCAGGAAGGCGGCATTTACTTAGATACGGATGTGGAAATCCTCCGAAATCTGGACAGCCTGTTAAGCCGCAAAGCCTTTATGGGTTTTGAAAATCCAAATTCCGTGGCTTTGGGTTTGGGCTTTGGCGCAGAAAAAGGGAACCCGCTTATCCAAAAGATGCGGGACGCGTATCACTCACTTTCGTTTCTTGGCGAGGATGGAATGCCGATCTTAACTCCCTCTCCCGTCCTTACGACGCAGTTTTTAAAAGCATATGGGCTTAAGACAAACGGAAAGCCGCAAAACATCCAGGGGATCGACATCTTTCCGGCTGAATATTTTGCGCCCCTTTGTTTTTTGGATAACCGCCTTAAAATTACGAAAAACACTTACAGCATTCACTGGTATCATGCGTCCTGGCATACGCCGGAGCAAAAAAGACAGGTAAGGCAAAGCCAAAGGATCTATCGGATTTTTGGAAAACATCTGGGGAAGTACGCGGTATTCGGACTGCGCGTTGGAAATAAAGTCAAAAGGCTTTTCAAAGACGAAGGGAAATAGCTATGGAATCCAGGATCAAAAACAGCGCCAGAAATGTTTTTTTCTCTGAAATGGCATATGCGGTAACGCTGATCTTACAATTTGTAAACCGAAGCCTGTTCATCCGTCTTTTGCCGGAAGAATTTCTGGGGATGAACGGATTATTTTCAAATATATTATCTTTATTGTCCCTTACGGAGCTTGGCTTTGGCTCCGCGCTTAATTTTGCGCTGTACAAGCCGCTAAAAGAAAATGACACGGAAAGCTTAAAATCTCTCTTACGGCTTTACCGGCGCATCTATACGGCGACCGGGCTTTTTGTCTTAGTCTTAGGCGGCGCGCTTTCGCATTTTCTGCCCTATTTTATAAAGGAAATGCCAGAAAACGCAGAGCATATGTACCTGTATTATTTTCTTTATCTGGTAAATTCCAGCGTCAGTTATTTTTTCACGTATAAACGCGCGCTGATCCTGTGCAGCCAAAAAGAATATATGATCTCTCTGATTTCCGCGCTGTCTGGCGTTTTGCTTAAAATTTCACAGATCTTCGTCCTTTGTCGTTTTCAAAGCTACACACTATATTTAAGCGTTATGATACTGACCTCGGCGCTTGAAAATATCGCGATATCCAAAACGGCAGACCGATTGTTTCCTTATTTAAAAGACAGGCAGGTCAAAGCAATCGACCCGCAGGCAGTTCGCGCGATCTTAAAAAATGGATATGCGCTCTTTTTTCAAAAAATAGGGGAGGTCGTCGTTTACGCGACGGATAATCTGATCCTTTCGAAATTTTGCGGATTTGCCTTAGTGGGGCTATATTCAAACTACACGATGGTCATTTCGTCGCTCCAGGCCGCGGCATACCGTTTTTTTGACTCGATCACCGCAAGCATTGGAAATTTATGCGCATCGGATGAAAAAGCGTATGTGGAAACAACTTTTTACAGGATACTTTTCATCGACGCATGGATGTTTTGTACGTGCTCGGTATGCCTCTCATGCCTGCTACAGCCCTTTATACGGCTATGGGCCGGGCCGGAATATATGCTGTCTGACTTTGATGTGTTTATAATCATCCTTGCGTTTTATCTGGAAGGGATACGCGCGTCGGTCGTAACCTTTAAACGCGCGGTCGGCTTTTACTGGCGCATCCGTTACAAGCCGATCATAGAATCGGCGTTAAACCTTTTGCTTTCTATTCCGTTCGCTATACATTTTGGCATTGCAGGAACGCTTCTAGGCACGATCGTCAGCACATTTTGCATGTCTTTTTTATACGAGTCCTGGATGCTGTTTCATTACTATTTCCAAAAAGAGCTTTGCACGTACATGGCAATGCAGGCAAAATACGCGGCTGTGACTGTTTTTTCATCATTTCTTGCTTATGGATCATGCAGCCTGATTCGATTTCCGCAGCCGTTGCTAAGCTTACTTGCGCAGCTTTTTGTCTGCGTGACAGTATCCGGGCTTTGCATGGCTTTCGCTTTTCGGAAAAACGAAGCGTATGTTTATTTTAAAGGATATGTAAAAAGGGCTATCGGCCGGGTTTATCGGAGATAGCCCTGTAAATCATATAAAAACTGGATAAGAATCATCCCCGAACTCCAAGCCGTACACTTGTCAATCCTCATATTTTCTGCCGGGATTTAACCATCAGACGCGAATAAACTGACGGATTCCCTTATTTCCCACAAGTAATTGGCAGCTGATTTAGCTCCGTTCCATAATGTTCTGAAGAAAAACCATTATCCAGAAATATGGAAAAAAATGGCGTCATTTTATTATATATCCCGGTATCCACAGGTTTGGGAAGCGACAGCAGATAGTCTTTAAATCCGTCTGTTAACGGGCCTTCAATAATACTCCCAAATTCCCATTCCGTTTCCCGCAAGCTGCCATACCGCAAAGCCATTTCAATTTCTTCATATTCTTCCTTCCAGCAATGGATTTCAAAACGTGAAGCATTTTCAAGCTTTACGGACATAATTTTCTTCCATTCTTCATTAGAATCTGACGTATCATCAATTTCGATTGCAAATGTTTCAAAATTCATGAAAACACCCTCCAAAAAACCAGCTTTTAATGCCACGGATTACAGACCGTTTCATCTAATAAAGTGAAAGTCCTTAGTCCTTGCATACGGCTAACTTTCCGATCAAATTTCTTGCGTATGCTTTTATAGACGCGAGGCAACAGATACACAATTTAGCATGTTTTACAGTTTTTCATACTCGGATGTCTTTACCGCTATTCCAAAAAGATATTTGTGTCAACGTCCTGATACCGTTCATTCTGTGAAATTTCCGCATGTTCCCCGGCAAACGCTGCCGCCGCATGCTCATCCCCCTGCAAATGCCACATAAACCAGGCCATAACATAACCGTCTTCCGAATACTGCGTCACGCCATGAGACGCATCTTTTCTCCTCATCATGATCTTTTGAGAATTTATATCATGATAAATTTCTGCCAGCCCCTCTAATGTCACAACCCAGTCATCCCCGCCGCCTTCACCGGAAACAAGCATAACCGGGATGTCAATTTTCGAAGCGTCATAATGCCATTCCAGACCTTTCGCAAGTTCCTTATTAGTTGGCGAGAGGGCAACGGCTGCTTTATAGACCTTTTTATGTTCCGTATTTGTTATTGCATTGAATACGCCCACGCCGCCCTGCGAATGCCCGATAATGCCGACGTTATCAAAATCGATTTTCTGATAAAAAATATTTTTCCTGTTATCTATAGTTTCATTGTCATTCAGCCGTTCCAAATGCTTTATCGCCATTTCTGCACCAAAGGCATTCCATGAATAAGCTTCTTCATTCCCAATCACAAGAAACCCCCAGGATGCATAATGCTCATAAATATGCTTCGACCGGGATGCTTTCCAGCCCGTACCGTTGTTCACAACAATCACAGGATATTTTTTATTTAAGTCTTTCAGGCCGGACGGATACCAGATCTCATACTTTTCAAAAACCTGCATCGCTTTTTCTTCATAATAGGATGTTTCGCAGGGGCCATTTTCTAAGTATTCCGCTTCAATTTTCCCGCCTGTCTGTATTTTTTTCCAATAACCGGCAGCGGGAGTGGGCGCACTCCCTATTATTTTAAATACAACCGTTCCCGCCACGAGCAAAACCAGAACAACAATACCAATGATTTTCAACGCTTTTTTCATCCTTCTCCTCTTGACATGCCAAAACAAATCCGATAGAGTTATGTTACTATTGTAACATGACTTTTTGAAACGTCAATGATCCAGCCGCCAGATGTTACAGTCAGGAGTAAATTGTATCATGAAGATCAAGCGTGAATCTTTCGTCGATGCGTATATTACCGAAGCGCTTCTGTCATTATTGGAAAAAAAGGAATATAAGGATATTTCGATCACAGAAATCTGCAAAAAAGCCGGCGTCACCAGAATGTCATTCTACCGGAATTTTGAAAGCAGGGAAGATATACTGTTTAAAAAGGTCAGAAATGTTACGGACAGCTTTTTAAAAGAATCCGCTATCAGTTATAAAAATGATACAGCCAGCGAATACTTTCTCAAGCTCTTTACACATATGGAACGCCATAAGGAACTCTGCGCCACGCTTCATAAAGCGGGACTGATCCACATGATCAAAGATGAATTTGACCGGATATTTTTGAATCTATATAAGCAGGAATATGGCTGCTATAAATCGGTTTTTCTCGCAGGCGGCATTTTCAACGTCTTTCTTTTCTGGTTTGCCGACGGCTGTAAGGAAAATCCGATGGATCTGGCTAAAAAGCTTGAAAGCATACTGCTAAAATAAGAAAGCGCTTATCAGATGCTCCTTATGTGATAAGCGCTTTTTCATAATTTAAGTAAAAAAACGTTTGACTTACGATACATTGACCCGGACAGCTTTGCTCCACGCAGAATAAATCTTTGTATTTTTCCCGCCGGACTTTACTGTTTTGTATGCGCGGACACGCACATAGTATTTTCTCCCGGCTTTCCGATTTTTTACTGTCTTTTTTGTTATAAATGTCTTTTTCTTTGTTATGGATGCCTTTTTCTTTGTTATGGAAGCTTTTTTCACGTACAGGCTGCGGGCGCTGTTTTCCTGAAATCTTTTATCCAAGGAATATTGGAGCTGATACCCGTCTGCCTGCGCGTCTTTTGTCCATTGAGCCGTAAAAGCGCCGGAAACCGCTTTGATCTTTTTCACAGAGCATCCCGCAAGGCGTATCGTAAACGCTTTTTTCACTGTGCCGCTGTATGCGCCCTGAAATCGGACGATAGCTGTGGCTTTTCCGGCTTTTCTGTTGTTTTGGTAAACAATCTTGTAATATCTTTTCGGTATCTTCTTGCCGTCTGTGTCCACCGCCGTGACGGACGGCTTTTTTGCCTTTCCGTTATATGTGTAGACGGTTTTCGATAGCTTGACGGATTTCACCCTGGCCTGTTTTCCCGGTTTCTGCGGCTTTTCCTCCCCGTCCGGCCCCTGCGCGTCCCCGGGCTTCAACGTTTCCCCAGGCGCGCCTGCGCCGCCCATTGGCTGCGCGGACAGGATGAGCGTGTAGTCCGACGCGTGGGTAAATGGCAAATGCGCCGCGCCATCCTCCCCTACTTTTCCTGCACAGACAAATTCCAGCCTGCCCAGGGCAGGGTTATAGTAAAACAGGTTTGCGTACATCCCGGCGTATTCCGCCGCGCCGCCTGCCATAACGCCGTTTGCGCTGTTTCCAATCTGGAGCGTAAGCGTTGCGGTAAAACCAAATGGCCCATTATGGGAAAGGCTTAATTCCAGGTGTGAAAGCCCCGGAGCCGTTCCTTCAATTAGATTTTTGATCAGCTCCTTTGGAACCGCGCTTTCCTCTGTTTTTACGATTTTTACGGAAAAATCCGTGTCATTTACGGTTTCCGCCGTAATGTCCTTTCCGTCCACGCTCCAGATAACGCCATCTCCCATATCAAAGCTTAACGTAACGTCATTTCCCCGGATGGCCTCAAAAACGCTTGCCGGAACGAAAGCCGCTCCGTTCATCACAACGGCTACCGTCCTTTCTTTGGAATCCTCCGCCGCTTTCTTTGCTTCCGCACGGATGGCATCCCATCCCTCTCTGCCGAAGCTGTCTTTTAGGAAAGGCTGATTTTTACCTGTACTGGAACCATTGCCCGTGCCGCCGGAGCCGTTGCCTGCGCCACTTCCTAAACTGCCGCCGGAGCCGCTTCCACCAAAACTGCCGCCTCCGCTTCCACTTCCTGTGCCGCCGGAGTTGCCGCCGCTTTCTGCTTCCAGAACGGTCAGCGTCCCGTTTTCATAGGCGATCTCTTCCTGATAATTATCCGTATCCGGAACTTTCGCGCCGTCCGCCGTGATCAAATAGCCGCCTGGCTTTTTCATATCCGCGTTTGTGGAAAGCTGCGGCGGGGCGGCAAGGCTTTCATTTTCCGCCAGCCCGGATACGGTATAGGTTAGCTCCGGGAGAGGTCCGTTCGCCTGGGCGCTCTTATCATCCGCTTTGATTTTTATGGCGGCTTTTTGAATCGTAAACGGCAGCGGGTCGGAAACGCCGGCATATTCCGTTTCGCTTTCCGGCACGCGGACAGTTACCGCATAGCTGCCTGCCCGAACCGGGGGCTTGCTGTCGCTGTACGATGTTTCCCCTGTCCCTTCATAATGAAACTGCATTTCGCCTGTATAGCCGCCGTTTATAGTCTCTGCCGCAAGAGCGGCATAACCGTCGTGCGGCTTGCCGTCATATACGCTGTCTTTTAGATTTTCCGTAAACGCAAACTGCACCTTGATCTTATCCACAAGCGCGATTTCCAGCGTATAGGCGGCGTTTTCATAATTCTCCATCTCCGCCGTAACCGTTATAAAAGCCGTCTCCCCTTCGGATCTGCCGCCTAACACCTGAAACGTAAGGCTGCCGTTTTCATCCATGACAACATCGGATAAAATGCCTTTCTCGTCCGCCAAAGCCGCCGTATAGCGCGTCTTTCCACGGTTTATTGGCAGTTTTCCCGCCACGTCTATTTTAACCGCCCCGTTGGAGCCTTTCGCATAAGCGTAATTTCTTGTTTCCTTTATGTCGGCTGGCGCGGCCCCCTTTGCCACGGCAATCTCAATCGTCTGGCTGTCCGCCGCCGTGTGGTTTGTGCCCTGTGCAAGGGAAACGGTAACCTGCGCTGACCCAACTCCTTTTATCTGCGCCTTTCCGTCCTTAGAAACCACGATCACGCCTGTATTGTCAGAGTCATAGGTTATGCTCCCGTCCCCGTTGGAAGAACAGTTTAAGGAAAATTCCCCATCGCCAAACGCTTTTTCAATCTTCTTTTCAGGAACCGTAAGCGCTCCCTGGGCTTTTTGGATCGTAAGCGTCAGGGTGTTTTCGCTTTCTGCCGCGGTATAGTTGCCCCGCTCCGCGATGCTTGCGAAAACCGTATACTCTCCCGCGTCGGCAGGAAGTCCCGGCGTATCGGCGCCAGATCCTTTTAGCGCATAGGAATACTGTATTTCCCCGTGGACGTTACTGTCGTAAGCCTCGCCGCCCGCAAGCGTCACCGCAGGCGCGGCAATCTGCGCCGGATTTGCGTTATAGACAAGCGTCTGATTTTGATTGGCTGCGTCCCATGCAATAGAAGGCTTCGCCTTTGCGATGGAAAACCGCTTTTGCGCCATCCCGTTGAACTTTGCGCTGGAAACGGTTACGGACGCTGTGTTCGTCCCGGCGTTGACATTGTCCGCATAGTCCAGCTTATAATCGTCCGGCGAAAGCGCGATCCCATCCACGGTGACCGTCACGCCCGGCTTCTGGGGCGCGCCGTTATAAACGACACCCGGTTCGCTGTCTGGATTTTCATCTGGATCATGTTCCAGCTTCACCGCCAGCACAGCCCCGCAGGGGCATTTTCCGGCTTCGTCAAAACTGCATTTCTCATCGCTTTTTTCATCCCCGCACGCTGCACAGGATGCGCCGTGGGCCGTAGCTCCCTCTGTATGCGTATACGCATAGTCGTGCCCACACTCCTTTACCGTCACCATGCCATACAACGCCGTTTCCTTTAGTTTCCCCTTTATCAATTCGCCGTTTTCGTTATAATAAGCGTAACGCGTATCGCCCGCACGTGCCAGCAGACCGCCTAGAACAAGGTCGGAAACGTTATCAGATATCGAAATCGTCCCGCTCCCACCGCAATAAGTCCCGGCAGAAAGCTGGACGGACCGTACAAGGTTAACTCCCAGTCCATAGCCGCCTCCGGTATTTTGTATGGACACTTTTTCTCCAGTAACGGATAACTCCGCGTCCCCGCTATTGACATATACGCCACAAAACGCCTTCCCTCCGCTGATATATACGCCGCCCTCCAACGTTGCACTCCCACCCACATCAAGCGCATTGCATTGTTCAGAAACGATCTTTCCCTCACCTCTAATGGTTACCTTAGTCCCATAATAAATGAAAACACTTGAGCCGCTTCCATTGTTTCGGATGGTATATTTGTCCAAATCTAGGGTGCAGTTGATTTTTATATTAATCCTTTCTGTCCGCGTCACATCCTTTAACAGCGTAATCGTCGCGTCCGTGTTACCGCTGTCTGCAAATGCGCTGTCAAGGCCATTTTCATCCACATAGCCAATAAGCGCGCCATCCTTTTCGATCTTCACGACCGCATTTGTCTGGTCAGCGTCCGCTCCCCGGGCATCTAAAAATCGGCCCTCGGACGAAGCGTATGTCAAAGCGTTTACTGGCAACATATAAAACGCCAGCGCCATCGACAATAAGATTCCCAGAATGCAGCGCATCGTTTTTTGCTTTCCCTGTTTGTAAACTGATGCATTAACAGATTTCATAACCGTAGCCCTCCCATTGCTTTTCATACAATTTTTTTAAACGCAAATAGCCGCCGGAAACAGGGCATCCCACAGGGCATAAAATCCCTGCAAGAAAATCCCCGCCTCCGGCGGCTTTCACTTTAAATACGCTATGGAAAAAGGCACGGCAAAAAGACAGTCTTTTATAAATTAACTGTCTGTCTGTCTGTCTGTCTGTCTGTCTGTCTGTCTGTCTGTCTGTCTGTCT
>CANDMI010000008.1 GCA_947385775.1 uncultured Eubacterium sp.
AAAAAAGAATAAGTCTATAGCCTGATCTGACTGGCTATAAACTTATTATACGAGGTGGGATAAGCGTTGCGGGAAAGCCTATATGTAAGTTTTGCGTCCGTCTTGCGCCGCCTGCCAACATATGGTAATATGACTAGAGTATCACACGTAACAGTTTCAATACAATGGAGGAACATATGGCAGTAGACCAAAGCAAGATCAGAAATTTTTGTATTGTTGCGCATATTGACCATGGGAAATCTACGCTGGCAGACCGGATCATTGAAAAAACCGGGCTTTTGACGGAGCGTGAAATGCAGGCGCAGGTATTAGATAATATGGATTTGGAACGGGAGCGCGGCATTACGATAAAATCCCAGGCGGTGCGCATCGTTTATAAGTATAAGGATGGAAATGAGTATATATTTAATCTGATCGATACGCCGGGGCATGTGGATTTTACGTATGAGGTGTCGCGAAGCCTTGCGGCGTGTGACGGCGCGATCTTAGTCGTGGACGCGGCGCAGGGCATAGAGGCACAGACGCTTGCGAACGTGTATCTGGCGTTAGACCATGACCTAGAAGTCATTCCGGTCATTAATAAGATCGACCTTCCAAGCGCGGAGCCGGAGCGTGTAATAGAAGAGATTGAGGACGTGATCGGGCTGGACGCGCAGGACGCTCCGCTGATATCGGCAAAAACAGGCGTAAATATAGAACAGGTGCTCGAAGCCATTGTGGAAAAGCTGCCGGCGCCGGAAGGAGACGCGTCAGAGCCGTTGCAGGCTTTGATCTTTGATTCGAAATATGATTCCTACAAAGGCGTGATCGTATTTTGCCGGATCAAGCAGGGCACAGTAAAGGCCGGCACCAGGATCAGGATGATGGCGACGGGGGCCGAAGCCGAGGTGGTGGAGGTCGGCTATTTTGGCGCGGGACAGTTTATACCATGCGAGGAATTAAGCGCCGGGATGGTTGGATATTTAACGGCAAGCTTAAAAAATGTAAAAGACACCCGCGTCGGAGATACGGTGACAGAAGCCATGCGTCCTTGCAAAGAGCCGCTTGCGGGCTATAAAAAGGTTAACCCGATGGTGTATTGCGGCATGTATCCGGCAGACAGCGCGAAATACCCAGATCTTCGCGACGCGTTAGAAAAGCTCCAGTTAAATGACGCGGCGTTGCAGTTTGAGCCGGAAACGTCCGTTGCGCTGGGCTTTGGCTTTCGGTGCGGCTTCCTTGGGCTGTTGCATCTGGAAATTATTGAGGAGCGCCTGGAGCGGGAGTTTAACCTGGATCTGGTCACGACCGCGCCAAGCGTAATTTACCATGTGCATAAAACCGACGGGGAGATGATCGAGCTTACGAATCCGTCCAACCTTCCAGACCCATCCGAGGTTGACTATATGGAGGAGCCGGTTGTGAGCGCGGAGATCATGGTCGTGAGCGATTACATCGGGGCGATCATGGATCTGTGCCAGGAGCGCAGGGGCGTATATGTCAGCATGGAATATTTAGAGGAAAAACGGGCGCTGTTAAAATATGACATTCCGTTAAATGAGATCATCTATGATTTTTTTGACGCGTTAAAATCCCGTTCCAGAGGCTATGCGTCCTTTGATTACGAGATGAAAGGCTACGTGAAGTCCGATCTGGTGAAATTGGATATTTTGATCAATAAAGAAACGGTGGACGCGCTTTCGTTTATCGTATTCGCGGGCACGGCTTACGAGCGCGGCAGGAAAATGTGCGAAAAATTAAAAGACGAGATCCCAAGGCATCTATTCGAAATTCCGATCCAGGCGGCCATCGGGAGCAAGGTGATCGCAAGGGAGACCGTGCGGGCGCTGCGTAAAGACGTGCTGGCAAAGTGCTATGGCGGCGACATTACCCGCAAGAAGAAGCTTTTGGAAAAACAAAAGGAAGGCAAAAAAAGAATGCGCCAGATTGGGAGCGTAGAAATTCCGCAGGAGGCGTTTATGAGCGTGTTGAAGCTGGATGAGGATTAGGGCGTGTTTGAATACATCTGTCAGAAAGCGTCTTTCAAACACGCTTTAGAGCGGCTTTTCGCGATGCCGTTAACTTCAGGAACCTTTTACATTTTGAAATGTAAAAGGTTCCTTTTTTCGTGTATTTCCTGTATTCTAATTTTTTTCTTTGCAATTTCAATCAAAAAACGCTAAGATTTTTCTTGACAATTCCAATATACGGCCGTATAATAAATTATACAAACGTATAAAGGAGGCGTTCATACATGGGAAATACACAAAAAAAATTAGGAGAGGCGGAACTGGAGATCATGCAGGTGGTCTGGGACAGTGGAAATCCTGTAACTTCAAACTATATTTTAAACGAATTACAGGAGCGCAGGAACTGGAAGCTATCCACGTTGATGACATCCTTAGCAAGGCTGGCTGATAAAGGATTTATCTGTTGCGACCGTTCGACAGGGAGAAATCTGTACACTTCGATCATTTCAGAAAATGAATACAAGACAGGAGCGAGCAAGCATTTTCTCGAAAAGCTTTATAATAATTCGATACAGAATATGATAGCTGCGCTATATAGCAATAAAGAGATCAAAAGCTCTGATATCCAGGAACTTAGAAATTTTTTGGATAAGCTGGAGGATGAATGATGGGAAATCTATTTTTATCCATTTTGGGAATTTCAGCATCGATTGGATTGATCGTTATGATTTTGATCATTCTAACGCCATTTTTATATAAAAGATATGCCGCAAAATGGAAATATCTGATCTGGATTTTTCTTGCGTTTCGGCTGCTTGTTCCTATTAGCGGGGAAAATGGGCAGGATGTTAGAGATCGGATGTCACAGCTAAAAGTCGAAACGAGTTCGGAATCGAAAGAAAACGGCGCAGACGATCTAACTGACACATTAGCTTTGCAGCGGCGGATCGTTGTTGAGATACCGGAGCAGATGACCGCTCCGCTCCAGGCTTCGTCGGAAGAAAAGACAGCAGGGATAACTATGCTTGATATCGTGGCGATTGTCTGGATGGTCGGCAGTCTGATTTATATATCGGCGCATCTGATCAGTTATTCCCATTATAAACGGCAGGTGCGAAAAAAGGGGCGGATCATAAACGAAACATGTATTTTATGCCCATTATTTCAGCTTAAACGCGAATTGCATATTCGGCGTAACGTATGTGTAATAGAATATGACGAAGCGGAAAGCCCTATGATCCTAGGCTTTATAAACCCGGTTTTAGTTTTGCCAAAAGAGCAGTATGACCCGAAGGATTTGTTTTTTATTTTAAAACATGAACTGGTTCATTTAAAACGGGGCGATATGTATGTGAAATTGCTTTTTGTAACAGCCAACGCTGTCCACTGGTTCAATCCGATGATCTGGATCATGCAAAAGGAAGCGGTGATTGATATGGAGCTGTCCTGTGATGAAAGAGTTACACAAGGCGCAAGTTATGCGTTGCGGAAAGCATATACAGAAACACTGTTGTGCATGCTTCATAAGCAATGTGTAAGAAAAACGGTATTATCAACGAAATTTTATGGAGGAACAAAGATTATGAAAAAACGTTTTCAAAATATATTGACAAGAAACAGAAAGAAAAATGGAATGTCTATATTGCTATGCGCCGTTGCGTTATCCATTACTTTGGGAATGCTGGTAGGCTGTTCTGTTACAAAAGAAAATACAGAAACACAAAAGGCGCCAATGCCTGCTGAAAAATCCTCCGCTGATAATCATCCATTGGAAAATACAAAAACGCATACCTTATTGAAAGAAGGAGAATCCGCATTATCCGATAGAGCAGAGCAGGAAAAGAGGGATCATACACAAGGGACAGGCGAATATTTGGGAGCCAAAGATCGCAGAAAGATCAAAACGGTTTTAAAGGCGTTTGCGGAATCCTATTTTGATGGGGACGCGGACGCTGTCCAAAAATTTTTGTCAAGCACATATGAAGGGGAGGTTGATCTTTATGAAAGCACAGGAAAGATAAGCGATTTAACAGTGAAGGGATTGTCAGATGACGATGAGAAAAAGCTGGAAAATGGAGAATGCAATGCTTCCATAGAATTTAGGGACAGCAATTATGAAGATATGTTTTTGTATCTGACATTTGTACTTGTCAAAGAGCAGGGGGAATGGAAAATACAATTTTATGGTTTGGAAGCATAAATGAAGCTATACTTAGCTTAAATTGGCGAATGAGGACCGGAAAATATTTTTGCAGTTGCCTGAATGCTTACGTTTCTATAAAATACTAACGCTTGAATTATAGCGGCAGTCGTGGTATCCTTTTTCTTATGAAAGAACTGGAATTATACATACATATCCCATTTTGCGTAAAAAAATGCGATTACTGCGACTTTTTATCCGCTCCGGCGGATGCCGAGACGATGGAGGCGTATGTGCGAAAACTGTGTTTGGAAATTGCGGCAGCCGCTTCCTATTATAAAGAGCGTCAGGTGACGACGATATTTATAGGGGGCGGCACGCCGTCGGTGTTGCATCCTGAGCAGATTGCGCGGATCATGGAGGCCGTTTCTCAAAATTTTTTAATTCAAAAAAAAGCGGAAATTACGATGGAATGCAATCCAGGCACAATCACAAAGGACAAGCTGCGCGCTTTGAAGCGAATGGGGATAAACCGTCTAAGTATCGGGCTGCAATCCGCGGATGATGCGCAGTTAAAGCTGCTTGGGCGGATTCATACATACCGGGAGTTTGTTTCAAATTATGAAAGCGCAAGGGAGGCGGGGTTTGAAAATATCAACATTGATGTCATATCCGGCCTGCCCGGGCAGAAACTAAGCTCGTATGAGCATACGCTAAAGGAGGTTTTAGAGCGTAAGCCCGAGCATATTTCCGCATACGGGCTGATCATCGAGGAAGGGACGCTTTTTTATGAACGCTATAAACAGGCGGAGCGTCTGCGGGATGCGGGAAAGGCGCAGCGGCTGCTTCCTGATGAGGAGGAAGAGCGCGGGATGTATGCGCTGACAAAGGAAATGCTGCAAGACAAAGGTTATGAGCGATATGAAATTTCCAATTATGCGTTAGACGGGTTTTGCTGCCGCCACAACTGCGGGTATTGGACGAGGAAGGACTATCTTGGGCTGGGGCTTGGGGCCGCGTCGCTTATTGACAACGAAAGGTTTTGCGGGACCTCGGATTTAAAGAGCTATCTGACAATGCAGCCCGCGCAAAGCTGGCGGCCCGGCGCGGCCGACCGCTGGCATAAGAACAGGCAAAAGCTTAGCAGGAAGGATCAAATAGAAGAATTTATGTTTTTGGGCATGCGCATGATGCGCGGCATAGAAGCGGAAACATTTCGAAAGCAATTTTCCTGCGAGATAGAGGAGGTGTACGGAAGCATATTTGAAAAGCAGAAAAAACAGAGGCTTGTGCAAAAGACGCGGCGAGGATATTGCCTTACGGAGCGAGGGATTGATGTAAGCAATTACGTGTTGGCGGAGTATCTGCTTTAAAATGGCGCAAGACAGCGGACGATATACCTGGAAAAATGAAAGGGCGGCAGGAAGAAAGCAGCAAGTAAAAGAGCAGAATAAAGCAGGAAGAAAGGACAGGAGGAAAAATGAATCCAAACAAAAAAATGAATCAAAACGAAAGGCGGACAGAAAGCGCAAAGTCAAAGATAATGCCGGTATGGAAAAGGGCGGTCGCTGTGGCGCTTGCGGTTTTGATGTCTGTCGCAAGCCTTGCCGGGGGCGCAGGGATCAGCTTTACGGATGCGGCCGTTCCAAAAATCACCGCAGGGCAGGCGGATAAAATGGCGCTTGCTTTAACGGATAAAATATGGGTCTGGGACTGGGTCGCGTTTTTTGTCCCATATATGACGGAGGATGGCGTAAAACAGCTTGTGCCGGCTTCCAAAAAGTCGGAATGGGCAGGCAGCGTGGATTATACTACAGGCAAAAAGATCAAGTTTACGAAAAAGCAGGTCAATGCGGCCAGGAAAGAAAAGCCAAAAAAGAAGCTTACGCAAAAGGATATCGACAGCCATGCGTACATGATCATGGAGTCTAACGGAGACTGGGACTGCGTTTCATTTATGTTTCCTTATATGAGCAATAAAGGGATACGAAAGGTTGTGCGGTGTTATAATAAAAAGCATGGCGGAAATGAAAAAAAGGCGGCGGACTATTACCATTAAAAATAAAGATCAGACAACAAAAGGCATCCAAAAGCAGATTGCGGACGCAGGGATACGCGCCGTAAGATTTACTTTTGGATGCTTTTGCAGTCAGAATTGTCCGACTGTCTATCCATAATAAATAGGAGGGGTTATATATGCCGCAGTCTATACAAAGCTTAATGGAGCAATATATCACAGAGGTTCAGAAGATATACGGCTTAGATTTGCAGGAGATTATTTTATTTGGTTCGTATGCAAGGGGGGATTATCATAAGGATTCAGATGTAGACATTATGATACTGTTAGGAATTTCAGATTTGGAATCAAAGGCATATAGCCAGCAGCTTTCTTATATGACATATGATTTTAATTTAGACAATGATATTGATATCAAGCCGATCGCCAAGAGCCAGGCGCATTTTAACAAATGGAGCGAGAACTATCCGTTTTATCATAATATTCGCAAAGAAGGGATTGTTTTATATGGGAAATCAGAAGGAAAACACAGGATCCAGAAAGGATTTATGCATGTACCGAATACAGACGGCAAAGGAAAACCTTAATGCGTCTAAAATATTATTTGCGGCTGGGGAATACAAAAGCGCCAATAACCGCGCTTATTATGCCATTTTCCATGCCATTAATTCGGTCCATGCATTAAGTGGGAAATCTTTTAAGCGCCATAAGGATGCGATTGGAAATTTTAATAAAGATTATATAAAAAATGAAATATTTCCAAGAGAGATCGGACGCAAGATTGGGCAGGTGGAAGAAATAAGGCACGCAAGCGATTATGATGATTTTTATATTGCAAGCCGTGAAGAAACACAACGCCAGATTATGACAGCGAATGAATTTATCCAGATGGCGGAAAAATATTGCATGGATAAGCTAGAGCATGCTTGAATTTTCAAACACGCTCTAAAAAGTCTTATCTTACAAACATTTTTTTGAAATATTTGTGAAAACGTGTTGACAAAGAAAATCGGTAGTGCTATCTTAGACATATCGATATTAGCGCTCTGATTAAATGAGCGCTAACAAGAAAGGCTGTGAGACGATTATTTTATGGAAGGACTGGACGAAAGAAAGACAAAGATCTTAAAAGCGATCATTAAAACCTACCTGGAGACGGGAGAGCCGGTCGGTTCGCGCACGATTTCCAAGTACACGGATTTACATTTAAGCTCCGCGACGATCCGCAATGAAATGTCCGATCTGGAAGATTTAGGATATATTGTCCAGCCGCATACTTCAGCAGGCCGCGTCCCTTCGGATAAGGGCTATCGGTTTTACGTAGATAACCTGATGGCGGAAAAAGACAAAGAAATAAGCGATATGCAAAATTTTGTCATAGAGCATACCGAAAAGATGGAGCAGGTGCTGCGCAATGTGGCGAAGCTTTTGGCGAACAACACCGAATATGCCGCCATGATCACAGGGCCGCAGTACCATAACAATAAAATCAAGTTTATCCAGCTATCGAGAGTCGATCCGGGGCAGCTTTTGTGCGTGATCGTATTAGAAGGGAATATCGTAAAAAATAAAATGCTGCAAATGGACGAGGGGCTTACGGATGAGAAAATACTGGAGCTGAACCTTTTGCTGAATACGAGCTTAAATGGGATGCCGATCGACCAGATCAACCTTGGCATGGTGTCCGCGCTCAAGGAGCAGGCGGGGGAATGCAGCAAGACGGTAGGGGATGTGCTGGATGTGGCGATACAGATCATCCACGAAGACAGCGACCTGCAAATTTACACCAGCGGCGCTACCAATATATTTAAGTATCCGGAGCTAAGGGATTCGCAGAAAGCAAGCGAGTTTATATCC
Source organism: uncultured Eubacterium sp. (assembly GCA_947385775.1). Taxonomy (GTDB): domain Bacteria; phylum Bacillota; class Clostridia; order Lachnospirales; family Lachnospiraceae; genus Eubacterium_J. The sequence goes on from CANDMI010000008.1 coordinate 7,964, forward strand.
GCGTTTGAAGAAAAACAGCATCTTGCCAACATGATCACCGATAAATTCAGCGAGGGGCAGGCGGAAACCGGCATCCAGGTCTATATCGGCGACGAAAGCCCGATCAAGACCATGAGGGATTGCAGCGTTGTGACCGCGGAGTACCAGCTTGGCGAAGGGGTGACCGGCATTATTGGGATCATCGGGCCAAAGCGGATGGATTATGAAAAGGTGCTGGATAATTTAAAAAATATAAAAAAACAGTTAGATGTAATTTACCATAGGAAAGAGGATGAAAAATCAGCAGACGGTTAAAATAGAAAGGAGCGCTGGAAGTGGAAGAGCAAAAAAAAGATTCCGGACAGGAAATGGAAAATAAAAATGAAAATAAGAATGAAGATCCGGTTTTAAAGGATTCAAAGGATTCAAAAGATTTAAACAATGAGCAGGCCGCTTCACAGGCGCAGCCTGATTTAAATGGGGCGGAAGCGTCGAAATGCGCCGACGCGCAGGATTTGCAGGATGCGGGCGAGGGGCAGGCGGATGCAGACATCGCGGATGAAAAAGATTCGGATGCCGTAAATGCCGATGCGCCGGAAGATGCAAAAGAAGACGCGGAGAAATCCGGCGGGGCTGAGAAAAAAGGATTTTTCAAAAAGAATAAGAAAAAAGACAAAAAAGATGAAAAAATAGAAGAGCTGACCGACCAGGTCAAACGGCAGATGGCAGAATTTGACAATTTCCGTAAACGCACCGAAAAAGAAAAATCCCAGATGTATGAAATCGGCGCAAAGAGCATTATCGAAAAAGTGCTGCCGGTCATCGACAATTTTGAGCGTGGGCTTGCGGCGGTGCCTAACGAAAATAAAGAGGACGCGTTTGTGGACGGCATGAATAAAATTTATAAGCAGATGCTTACGATGTTGGAAGAAGCAGATGTAAAGCCGATCGAAGCCGTTGGAAAGGAATTTGACCCGAACCTGCACAATGCGGTCATGCAGACCGAAAGCGACGAGTACGAATCCGGCGTGATTGCGCAGGAGCTGCAAAAAGGCTATATGTACCGCGACAGCGTGGTAAGACACAGCATGGTAGCGGTAGTTAGTTAATAAATCGTTACAGGGCAGTAAGGACTGTAACTGTAAATCATCAAAATCAGTGTATGTAAATATAGGAGGAATGAATCATGGGCAAGATTATAGGTATTGACTTGGGAACTACAAATAGCTGCGTAGCCGTAATGGAAGGCGGCAAGCCAACCGTCATTGCAAACCAGGAGGGCGCAAGGACGACTCCGTCTATCGTAGCGTTTACAAAAACAGGCGAGCGTTTGGTCGGCGAGCCGGCAAAGCGCCAGGCCGTTACAAACGCGGAAAAGACGATCATTTCCATTAAAAGAGATATGGGCACCGACCATGGCAGGTCGATCGATGGAAAGAAATATTCCCCGCAGCAGATTTCCGCTATGATCCTGCAAAAGTTAAAAGCGGACGCGGAAAGCTATCTGGGTGAAAAGGTTACGGAAGCGGTCATTACGGTTCCGGCATACTTTAACGACGCGCAAAGGCAGGCTACGAAGGATGCGGGCAAGATCGCGGGGCTGGATGTGAAGCGTATTATCAATGAGCCGACGGCGGCGGCGCTGGCTTACGGGCTGGATAATGAGAGCGAGCAAAAAATCATGGTGTACGATTTGGGCGGCGGCACGTTTGACGTATCCATTATCGAAATCGGCGACGGCGTGATCGAAGTGTTGTCCACAAACGGCGATACAAGGCTTGGCGGCGATGATTTTGACCAGAAAGTCACCGACTGGATGATCGCGGAGTTTAAAAAGGCGGAGGGCGTAGATTTATCCGTAGATAAGATGGCTCTGCAAAGATTAAAGGAAGCGGCGGAAAAAGCGAAAAAAGAGCTGTCATCCGCTACGACGACCAACATCAACCTTCCGTTTATTACGGCGACCGCGGACGGCCCGAAGCATTTCGATATGAACCTGACCCGTGCAAAGTTTGACGAGTTAACAAGGGATCTCGTAGAAAAGACCGCAATCCCGGTACAGAACGCGTTAAAGGACGCGGGGCTTACAAACGGCGATATTACAAAGGTATTGTTAGTCGGCGGCTCCACACGTATCCCGGCGGTACAGGACAAAGTAAAACAGCTTACCGGAAAAGAGCCGAATAAGAGCTTAAATCCGGATGAATGCGTTGCGATCGGCGCTTCTATCCAAGGCGGCAAGCTTGCGGGGGACGCGGGCGCAGGAGAAATCCTTCTTTTGGACGTTACGCCGTTGTCCTTATCTATCGAGACAATGGGCGGGGTTGCAACCAGGCTGATCGAGCGCAATACGACGATCCCTACGAAAAAGAGCCAGATTTTCTCTACGGCGGCGGATAACCAGACCGCGGTGGATATCAACGTCGTACAGGGCGAGCGTCAGTTTGCAAGGGATAATAAATCCTTAGGCCAGTTCCGTTTGGACGGGATTCCGCCGGCACGCCGCGGCGTTCCGCAGATCGAGGTTACGTTTGATATTGACGCAAACGGCATCGTAAACGTATCCGCAAAAGACCTTGGAACCGGAAAGGAACAGCATATTACGATCACGGCAGGCTCGAATATGTCTGACGATGAAATCGACCGCGCGGTAAAAGAAGCCGCGGAATATGAAGCGCAGGATAAGAAACGCAAAGAAGCGATCGATACAAGAAACGACGCGGACTCTTTCGTATTCCAGACGGAAAAAGCGCTGGAGGAAGTAGGGGCAAGTCTGGATCCGGCGGATAAGGCTGCGGTGGAAGCGGACTTAAACGCGTTAAAAGCGCTGGTGGAAGCAAACCCGCAGGCGGAAAATATGACAGACGCACAGATCGACGAGATGAAGGCCGCAAAAGAAAAATTGACCGAAAGCGCGCAGAAGGTATTTGCGAAAATGTATGAAAACGCGCAGGCGGCCCAGGGCGGGGCAGGCCCAAACCCATCTGACTTTGCAGGCGCGACGGGGGACGCGGGCGCGGCAGGCGCGGCCGATGACGATGTCGTAGACGCTGATTTTAAGGAAGTATAAGGGATAACCAGGCAGAGGAAAAGTTATGGCAGAGCAGAAAAGAGATTATTACGAGGTTTTGGGGGTCGACCGCAACGCGGATGACGCGGCGTTAAAAAAAGCGTACCGCGTGTTGGCGAAAAAATACCATCCAGATACAAATCCTGGTGATAAAGAAGCGGAAAAGAAATTCAAAGAGGCTTCCGAGGCTTATGCGGTATTAAGCGACGCGGAAAAGCGCAGGCAGTACGACCAGTTTGGCCATGCGGCGTTTGAAGGCGGCGGCGCGGGGGCAGGCGGTTTTGATTTCTCCAGCATGGATTTTGGAGATATTTTCGGAGATATTTTCGGAGATTTCTTTGGCGGGGGAAGCAGGCGCGCGAGCAACGGGCCGATGAAGGGCGCGAATGTGCGCGCAAGCGTGCGCATTACGTTTGAAGAGGCGATGGCTGGCTGCGAAAAAGAGCTGGAGCTGAATTTGAAGGACGAATGCCCGAATTGCCATGGCACTGGCGCAAAGCCTGGAACATCGCCGGAAACCTGTCCAAAATGCGGCGGGAAAGGAAAGGTCATGTTTACCCAGCAGTCGCTTTTTGGCATGGTGCAAAATGTCCAGACCTGTCCGGAATGTAACGGCAGCGGAAAGGTGGTCAAAGAAAAATGCACGAAGTGCCGCGGCAACGGATATGTGGCCAATAAGCGCAAGATATCCGTCAGCATCCCTGCCGGGATTGACAATGGGCAGAGCGTCCGTATCCGTGGAAAGGGCGAGCCTGGGACGAACGGCGGTCAAAGAGGCGATCTGCTCGTAGAGATCCTTGTGACGAGCCACCCGATCTTCCAGCGCCAGGATATGAACATCTTTTCCACCGCCCCGATCTCCTTTGCGCAGGCGGCGCTTGGCGGGGAGATAAGGATCAATACGATCGACGGCGATGTGCTTTACAATGTAAAGCCAGGCACCCAGACCGATACAAGGATACGGCTTAAGGGCAAGGGCGTTCCGTCCCTGCGCAATAAGGAGATCCGTGGAGACCAGTATGTGACGTTAGTGGTGCAGGTGCCGACCAATTTAAATTCGGAGGCGAAAGAAGCGCTGCGCAGGTTTGACGAAGCCTGCGGCGGCACAAGCCCGCAGTCCGGCGGCAGGAAAGAAGGGAAAAAGCGCAGCTTTATGGATAAGGTGAAGGACGCATTTGAGGACATTTAAGGAAAATTTTTCATAAAAAGCGCGGCGAGCAGGGAACGTTTCCCCTGCTCGTTTTTTTGTGCACTCAGGCGCCCAGAGGAAGTTTGCTGCTTTCCAACTTAATTTTACAACAATAAGGACATAAAATAGCGTCTGGCGGGCGTTGCAATTGTGAAAAATATATAAAAAATAAATTTGGAGGCAGAAAGGCTTGTAATTTTGGCAAAGATTAGCGAAAATAAACTTCAGGGAACTAAAGGAGCGGTTACAACCGAGGAGAAAGATGTTCGGGAGAAGCAATAGGATGTCGGAATATAATGCCAGGAATACGTTTTTTGAAAATATGGATGAAACTATACAAAGGCAGCATGAATTTGAACAGTGGCGCGTACAGGAGACAGAGCGCCTAGAGCGCAAAAAGCAAAAGCTGCACAAGCAAAAAAGGCAGATGGACCAGGAGCGGTTAGAGCTTGACATAGAAAAAAGGCGGTTTAAGCACCAGCAGGAGTTTGCGCATTCCAGAAATAAAAATGAGGAGCATCTGCTGGATATGAAGCGGCAGCTTTTGGAAAACGAGCTGTACAAGCTGGCGGAGGAAAAAAAGCAGTTTGAGCAGAAAAAGGATTTTTACAGGCATGTGGACTCTTACCAGAAAGGGGATATCCGTAAAAAACCGTCCGCGATCCACGGGACGCTCTTTTTTGCAGGCGTGAACAATTTAAGCGCGTTACGCAAGCGTTATAAGGATTTATTGAAAATATACCATCCCGACAATAAGTGCGGCGACACCGATACCATACAGGAGATCAACCGGGAATACAATCATTTGCAGGAATTGATGGGGGGAAAGCAGTAGCTCTATGAAATGGGACAAATATACGATCGAAGTGAATACGCAGGCGGTGGACGTGTTAAGCGCTACGCTGTGCGAGCTTGGCATTGAGGGCATCGAAATTGAAAATAACGTCCCGCTGACCAAAGAGGAGGCGGGCAGCATGTTTGTGGACTTCCCGCTTGCGCTGCCGGAAGATGACGGGACAAGCAGAGTCAGCTTTTATCTGGAATCCGACGAGGGCGCCTTGCCAGCTTTGGATGCGCATAAAAAACTGTTAGAAGAGATCCGCGCCGAAATGGAGAGCATGAGAAGCTATCTGGATATCGGCCCTGGCAAGATCACCCATTCCGAAACGGCGGACGAGGATTGGGTGAATAACTGGAAGCAGTTTTTTCAATCCTTTACAATAGACGATATTTTGATCAAGCCAACCTGGGAAAGCCTTGAAAAAGAAGAGTTCGAAAAATATCGGCATGTGATCGAGATCGATCCTGGCATTTCCTTTGGAACCGGCAAGCATGAGACGACGCAGCTTTGCATCCGCCAGCTGGAAAAATATATCAAAGGCAGCCCAAAGGTGTTGGATATCGGATGCGGCAGCGGGATTTTATCGATCGTGGCGTTAAAACTCGGAGCGGCGTTTGTAAACGGCGTTGACATTGATGAAAACTGCATTGCGTCCTCGTATGAAAATATGGCGGTGAACCATATGGAGGAAAGCCGTTATGCGTTTTACGCAGGAAATTTAATCTCGGATGAAGCGCTAATAAGCCGCCTGGAAGAAGGCTCCTATGAGATCGTGGCGGCAAATATTTTAGCCGAGGTCATCCTGCTTATGGCTCCTGTGGCGTTAAGACTTCTAAAGCCTGGCGGGGTGTTTATCACCTCCGGGATCATAGATTTTAAAGAGCAGGAAGTGCGAGGGGCGCTGGAAAGCGCCGGGTTTGAGATATTGGAGACAAATGGTCAGGGAGAGTGGGTGAATATTACGGCGAAAAGGCCGGAATGACTCCGGGGCGTTTTGGCTTTGCGCCGTGATCCGCGATTTTTGGAAAGGTGGGAAAGGCGGGCAGACGGATGCATCAGTTTTTTGTGACGGGAGAGCAGGAAGGCAGAGATTTTATCACGATTACCGGGCAGGACGCCCACCATATCAAGCATGTGCTTCGGATGAAGCCTGGGGAGGTCGTGCGGGTCAGCGGCGAATGCGGCAGCTATACTTGCAGCGTATTGGAGCTTGGAGAGGATTTTGTGCAGCTGGATATTTTAGGGGAAGCGAACGAAACCGAGCTTTCCGGGCGGATCTATTTATTTCAGGCGATCCCAAAGGGCGCCCGCATGGAATCCATTATCGAAAAGGCTGTGGAGCTTGGAGTGTATGAGATCATTCCGGTTGCGATGAAATACTGCGTCGTCCGTCTGGATGAAAAAAAAGCGAAAGAAAAGGTAAGGCGGTGGCAGGCGATCGCGGAAAGCGCGGCGAAGCAGTCCAAGCGCAGCCGTATCCCGAAGGTGCATTCGGTGATGCCGTTTTTGGATGCGGCCGACTATGCGATGGAATGTAAAAGGCGCATTGTGCCTTATGAAAATGAGCAGGGCATGGAGGGCGCGGGGAAAGCGCTTTTGGATATACAAAAAGGAGACAGCGTCAGCGTGATGATCGGGCCGGAGGGAGGCTTTGCGCCAGAGGAATTAGAGGCGGTTCGCTCCCGGATGCAGGTCATCTCCCTTGGACGCAGGATTTTGCGCACCGATACGGCGGCGTTTACGGCAATGTCGCTTATCATGATGCGTTTTGAGGAGCTTGAAAATGGAAGCATATTTTGATAATTCCGCAACGACAAGATGCACCGCTCATGTGCGGGAGATCGTGCAAAGGGCTATGGAGCTGGATTATGGAAACCCATCCTCTTTGCATAAAAAAGGGATCGAAGCCGAGCGGTATGTAAAAGACGCGGCGGCTTCGGTGGCGCAGACGCTTAAGGTATCGGAAAAAGAGATCGTGTTTACTTCCGGCGGAACAGAATCTGACAACCTGGCGATCATCGGAACGGCGCTTGCAAACAAGCGCGCAGGAAAGCGGCTTGTGACGACTGCGGTCGAGCATGCGGCGGTGTACCAGGCGATGGAGTTTTTAAAGACCGTTGGATTTGAGGTCGTTTATCTGCCGGTGGATCAAAACGGCGTTGTTTCATTAGAAGCGCTCGGGGAAGCGGTTGACGGTCAGACTACGCTTGTGTCTATTATGCAGGTGAATAATGAGATCGGAACGGTAGAGCCGATCATGGATGCGGTAAAGGTCATCCGCGGCAAAAACCCGAAAACATACGTCCATGTGGACGCGGTACAGTCCTATGGAAAGATGCGGATACGCCCAAGGCAGTTAGACATTGACATGATGTCTGTAAGCGGGCATAAGATCCATGGGCCAAAGGGCGTTGGCTTTTTGTACGTCCGGGATAAGACAAAGATCGCGCCGATCAGCTTTGGCGGAGGCCAGCAGTCCGGCATGCGCTCTGGCACGCTGAATGTGCCGGGGATCGCGGGGCTTGGGGTGGCGGCGCGGGAGTGCTATGAGGATTTTGATAAAAAGGTCTTGCATATGCGGGGGCTTCGGGATTATTTCATCGAAAAGCTTTCGCCTATGGATGGGATTTTTATAAATGGAAATGCAGGAAATGCGGGAAACGCGCCCGATATGGCGCCGCATATTGTAAGCGTATCCGTATCCGGCGTTCGAAGCGAGGTGCTGCTCCATGCGTTTGAAGAGTGCGGGATTTACGTATCGGCAGGCTCGGCGTGCTCCTCGAATAAGCGAATCGCTTCAAGGACGCTAAGCGCGATCGGAGTTTCGCCGGAACTGTCCGGTTCTACGGTGCGCTTTAGCTTTAGCGCCTATAATACAAAAGAAGAGATCGACTACGCGGTTTTAAAGCTTTCGGAGCTTGCGCCAAAGCTGCGCAGGTATCAGCGGCATTAGAATACGGGCATTATAGGCATGATCAGATAATATTAGATGAATTAGACATACTCACGAGTGATAAAGTTTACCATATGATTCAAGATATTGGATAAACCAGATAGGAAGAGATTATTTTTTAGATTATTAAGAGAAAGGATGCGCAGATCATGTACCAGGCTTTTTTGATCAAATATGGGGAAATCGGCGTAAAGGGCAAAAACCGCCATATTTTTGAAGATACGCTGGTCAGCCAGATCCGCAATGCACTAAAGCCAGTGGACGGAGAGTTTCTTGTCCGAAAGGAAAACGGCAGGGTGTATGTGGAAGCGGGCGCGGATTATGATTACACAGAAACGGTGGAAGCGCTGAAAAAAGTGTTTGGCGTAGTGGGAATCTGCCCGGTCGTGTTATTGGAAGACGATGGGTTTGAAAAGCTTTCGCAGGATGCGGTGCGGTATTTTGGCGAGGCGTTTACGGACGCAGAGCGTGAGGGAACCTTTAAAGTCGTCGCCAGGCGCGCCAGGAAAAACTACCCGATGGATTCCATGCAGATAAGCGCGGCGTTAGGAGAGCGGCTGTTGGAGGCTTATCCAACGCTTAAGGTGGACGTGCATAACCCGCAGATCGTGCTGCATGTGGAGATCCGAAACCAGATCAACCTGTATTCTAAGACGATCCCAGGGCCTGGCGGGATGCCTGTTGGCACAGCGGGGCGGGGGATGCTGCTTTTATCCGGCGGGATCGACTCCCCGGTGGCGGGGTATTGCATCGCAAAGCGCGGGGTAAGGCTTGACGCGGTATATTTTCACGCGCCGCCTTATACGAGCGAGCGGGCGATGGAAAAGGTCGTGGATTTAGCGAAGATCGTCGCAAGATACGCAGGGCCGATACAGCTTCATGTGGTCAATTTTACGGATATCCAGCTCTATATTTACGACCGGTGCCCGCATGACCAGTTAACGATTATCATGCGCCGCTATATGATGAAGATCGCGGAGCATTTTGCTAGGGAAAACGGAGATCTGGGGCTGATCACAGGAGAAAGCATCGGGCAGGTGGCAAGCCAGACCATGCAGTCGCTTGCGGTCACAAACGAGGTCTGCACGATGCCGGTTTACCGCCCGCTGATCGGGTTTGACAAGCAGGAGATCGTAGATATCGCGTTAAAGATCGGCACCTATGAGACTTCCATCCTCCCGTTTGAGGATTGCTGCACGATATTTGTCGCAAAGCATCCGGTTACGAAGCCGAATTTAAAGTCGATCTTAAAATCCGAGACGCACCTTATGGAAAAAATAGAGGATTATTTAAAAGAAGCGGTGGAAACGGCGCAGACGATACGCGTAGAGGCCAGATGAAATGAGCCAGATAAAATGAATCGGGATCTTCCGTATGGGCCTGCGCATTCGAGTAGGGAAAAGCATCTTCCCTACTCGTCGCGCGGCCCGCATGCTGCGTCAGCGGCAGACTTCCATATGCAGGCCTGCGCATAAAGAGGATGCCTAATCTGCCAGATATGGCTTGATCGCTTCCAGGATTTCATCATAATCTGAATCTTTGTGGATGGCCAGCTCGATTGGTTTGGAAAGATCTAGGCTGAAAATGCCCATGATAGATTTTGCGTCGATCACGTATCTTCCAGAAATTAAGTCGAAGTCATGGTCAAATTGTGAAATCGTGTTGACAAAGGATTTCACTTTATCAATTGAGTTTAAAGAAATCTGTACGCTTTTCATTATGTAACCCTCCTTTTACCTGTTTCAGAAATTTTTAAAGCGAAACATATCGCTTATCACAAATATACTACCGTGTTTAGAACGAAAAGTCAATATGGGAGAATGAAAAATGAAAAAGGCTGCCCTTCACAATTTAGGCTGTAAAGTAAACGCCTACGAAACCGAGGCCATGGGACAGATGTTGGAACAGGCCGGCTATGAGCTTGTGCCATGGACGCAGCGCGCGGATGTTTATGTGGTCAACACCTGCTCTGTGACCAATATCGCAGATCGAAAATCCAGGCAGATGCTGCACCGGGCGCGCAGGAAAAACCCAAACGCCATAATCGTGGCCTGCGGCTGTTATGTGCAGGCTCTTGGAAAAGAAATATTGATGGAAGAAGGAATTGCGGATATCATCCTTGGCAATAATAAAAAGCAAAGCCTTGTGGAATTGTTAGAGCGTTACGAAAAGCAAAAAGACGTAACGCTTGCGTGGGAGGATATAAATGATGGGAAAAAACCGTACGAGCCATTATCCATCACGCATCCGGCAAAACATACCAGGGCGTTTTTAAAGGTGCAGGACGGGTGCGACCAGTTTTGCAGCTATTGCATTATCCCTTATACAAGGGGCAGGGTGCGAAGCCGGGGGCTTTCCGACGTATTAACGGAAATAAGCGCTCTGGCGCAGGGCGGCTGTAAGGAGATCGTGCTTACGGGCATTCATTTAAGCTCTTATGGGATCGATATTGGCTCCAGCCTGTTAGAGCTGGTGGGGCGGGCGGCGGAAGTGGAAGGGATCAGTAGGATCCGCCTGGGGTCGTTAGAGCCTGGCATTGTAACCGGGGAATTTGCGTCCGCCCTTGCCGGGATGGAAAAAATCTGCCCCCATTTTCATCTGTCGCTGCAAAGCGGGTGCGACAGCGTGCTAAAGCGCATGAACCGGAAATATACAAGCGAGGAGTATTTAAAGCGATGTGAGCTATTGCGCGCATATTTTGACAACCCGGCGATCACGACGGATGTGATCGTAGGATTCCCGGGAGAGACGCGCCAGGAATTTGAAGAGGGGATGCGTTTTTTAGAGCGGGCGCGTTTTTATGAGATGCATGTGTTTAAGTATTCCAGGCGCAAAGGGACGAGGGCCGATCGGATGGAGGGCCAGGTAGACGAGCGGGAAAAGGCAAAAAGGAGCGGGGAGCTGATCGAGCTGTCGAAACGCATGTCTATGGAATATCGTGAGAGCATGTGTGGAAGGTCGGCGCAGGCGCTTTTTGAAGAGCCGTTTTCTTATAACGGGAAAAATTATGCCGTCGGCTATACGAAAGAATATGTCCGGGTAGCCATGGAAACGGAAAAAAACCGTGAAAACCAGGTTGTCGCCGGCAAAATTATCCGAAAGCTTGTACAGGACGTATATCTTATGGTTGAATTTTGACCGTGAGTATATTAAAATAGAATCAGTGCAGACAAAAGAAGCAGGAATGAGGTCGTGAATATGCAGGATAAAAGCAATACACAATTTTTCAGGGTGGAAAAGGAACCGGAGATTCAGGTAAAGGATGTGCTTGAGCATGTATATCGCTCTTTGAGTGAAAAAGGCTACAACCCGCTAAACCAGATCGTAGGGTATATTATGTCCGGGGACCCGACGTATATTACAAGCCATAACAATGCCAGGAGCCTGATCATGAAGGTGGAGCGTGACGAACTGGTGGAAGAGATCTTAAAGGAATATATTAAGGCAAATTCCTGGCAATAACGTTAGCCGGTAAAGGGGGGGCTTTCATATGCGGATCATGGGATTGGATTATGGGTCGAAAACAGTCGGCGTTGCGTTAAGCGATCCGTTGCTTATTACGGCGCAGGCGCTTTTGACCATCCGGCGCAAATCTCCGGGAAAGCTGCGGCAGACGTTGGCGCGTATTGAGGAGCTGGCTGCGGAATATGAGGTAGGGCGGATCGTTTTGGGCTTTCCAAGGAATATGAACCATACACAGGGGGAGCGCTGTGAAAAGACACAGGAATTTCAGGAAATGCTAAGTCGCAGGACGGGTTTGGATGTCATTTTATGGGATGAACGGCTTACAACTGTAATCGCGGATAAAGTTATGATGGAAAGCGGCGTCCGCAGGGAAAACCGGAAAGAATACTCAGACCAGATTGCCGCGGCGCTCATCCTGCAAGGATATTTGGATTCGCTGCATGCATGAACCGGCGGCATGCAAAGCGCTTCGCACTGTTATTATTAAAAGCAAAAAGAAAGGATGTCTACTATGGATGGAGAATTTCGAGAATATGAAAAAATAGAATTTTACGATGAAGAACAAGACGGGTTTGCGGAGTTTTTTGTATTAGAGCGTACCAGGGTCAACGGGAGCGAGTACCTGCTTGCGGCGCAGGAGCTTGACCAGGATACGGATGCCTATATTTTCAAAGTCGTTGCGGAGCATACCGAGGAAGGCGCGGATATGGTGATCGAGCTTGTGGACGATGATACGGAATTAGAAGCGGTCGGAAAAATATTTTCAGAGCTGGTGGATGACAATACGACGATTGAGATTTAAAGGAAAAAAAGGAGAGTTTACAGGTGGCGGATTCAAAATTAAAGATCATTCCATTGGGCGGGCTAGAACAGATTGGAATGAATATTACTGTTTTTGAGTATGAAGACAGTATCATTGTTGTGGATTGCGGGTTGTCATTCCCAGAGGACGACATGCTGGGAATCGACCTGGTAATCCCTGACATTTCCTATTTAAAAGATAATATCGATAAAGTAAAGGGCTTTTTTATCACCCACGGGCATGAAGACCATATCGGCGCGATCCCATATGTATTAAGGGAGATCAATGTGCCGATCTATGCGACAAAGCTGACTATTGGCATTATTGACAATAAGTTAAAAGAGCATGACATGCTGCGTACAGTAAAGCGCAAAGTTGTAAGGTATGGCCAGCATATTAACCTGGGATGCTTTCGCGTGGAGTTTATCAAGACAAACCACAGCATCCAGGACGCGGCGGCGCTTGCGATCTACTCCCCGGCAGGGGTGGTCATTCATACAGGGGATTTTAAAGTCGATTACACGCCGGTATTTGGAGACACGATTGATTTACAAAGGTTCGGGGAATTAGGGAAAAAAGGCGTGCTCGCGCTGTTATGCGACAGCACGAACGCGGAACGCGCGGGCTTTACGATGTCGGAAAAAACAGTGGGAAAGGCGCTGGATACGATTTTTGCGGATCATAAAAAGAACCGCATTATCATATCCACATTCGCTTCCAATGTAGACCGCGTGCAGCAGATCATAAACTGCGCATATAATTATGGCAGAAAGGTTGTGATCGAAGGGCGCAGCATGGTCAGCATCATAAGCACCGCGTCGGAGCTTGGCTATATCCATATCCCGGAGCATACGTTGATAGACATAGAAAAGCTAAAGGATTATCCGGATGAAATGACGGTGCTCATTACGACAGGCAGCCAGGGCGAATCTATGGCGGCGCTGTCCCGTATCGCAAGCGGGATGCACCGAAAAGTGGCGGTAAAGCCAAACGACCTTATCGTATTAAGCTCCAGCCCGATCCCTGGAAATGAAAAGGCGATCACAAAGATCATCAATGAACTGTCGATGAAGGGCGCGGAGGTTATTTTTCAGGATGTCCATGTATCCGGCCACGCCTGCGCGGAGGACATTAAGCTGATCTATTCTTTAGTGCGGCCGAAATACGCGATCCCGGTTCATGGGGAATACAAGCATTTAAAGGCGCAGGCGAAGATCGCGGAGGAGCTTGGGGTATTAAAAGAAAATATTTTCCTGATGTTTTCCGGCGATATTTTAGAGCTGGATGAAGACAGCGCGAAAATAACCGGAAAGGTGCATGTCAGCGACGTCATGGTGGACGGCCTTGGCGTAGGCGATGTGGGAAACATCGTATTGAGGGACAGGCAGCACCTTGCGGAGGAAGGGATTATCATTGTCGTCCTTACGTTAGAAGCCGGCTCCGGCATGGCTTTAGCCGGCCCGGATATCGTATCCAGGGGCTTTGTGTACGTCAGAGGCTCGGAAAGCCTGATGGAGGAAGCGAAGCATTTGCTAAACGGCACAGTGGAAAGCTGTATGGACAAGCATATTACGGACTGGGGCAGGATCAAGGCGGAGATCAAGGACACCTTAGGGGAGTTTGTATGGAAAGAGACAAAACGCCGCCCTATGATCATCCCGATTATTATGGAAGTATAAGACGAAGTATAAGGTTAAGATCATAAAATGATTCAGTTTTAAGGAAAGCGAAAAGAGGTGGGGACAATGGGCCAGGTAGAGCAGGCGATTGAAAATTTAGCAAAAGCAATCTGTGAAAGCCGCGAATACGTTAGGTATCAAAAGATCCGTGAGATTGTCCACGAGGATCCGCAGCTGGAGAAAAAAATCCACGCATACCGCAGAGACAATTACAAAGTCCAAAACACAAAGGACAGCGCCGCTTTATTGGAGCTTGCAGACCGTTTGGAGCGGGAAAACGTAGAGTTTCGCAAAAACCCGAATGTAAACGAATATCTGGACGCAGAGCTTTCTTTTTGCCGCCTGTTTCAGAGAATAAACTGGGCGATTGTCTCTAAAATTGATTTTGATTTAGGGTTTGAGCTGGATGACTAAGTGGAAACTGGTAAAAACGATTTTGGGGATCAGCTGTAGCGCGCTTATTTTTATCCTGGCAATATACGGCTTATATCAGGCGGGGGTGCGTTCCTATAGCTTTGGATACCGGATCTTTACGGAGCCTGCGGTTGCCGTAGAGGGTGAGGGCAGAGAAAAGCTCGTTCAGGTCAAACAGTCCATGGGGGCCGCAGAGATTGGAGAGCTGCTGCAAGATAAGGGGCTGGTGCGGGATAAATGGCTGTTTGTGTTCCAGCTGAAATTTTCAGAGTATAATAAAAAGATCCTGCCCGGCATTTATACATTGGACACTTCTATGACGGCGCAGGATATGATGAAGGTTATGAGCGGGGATACCAAAGAAGAGGAGCCGGCAAAGGAATGAGGAGCCATGATTATCGATGAGAGGTTTGTAACCTATCTTGGTTCGTTAAGCTGCGGCAACACGCAGCTTTTAGACCAGATTGAAGCAGAGGCGCTGCGATCGGACGTGCCGATCATCCGCAGGGAAACGCAAAGCTGCTTAAAGCTTTTTTTGGCGATCCATAAGCCAAAGCGGATTTTGGAGGTCGGGACGGCGGTGGGGTTTTCCGCGATTTTCATGAAAACCTATAATCCGTCAGACTGCCAGATCACAACGATTGAAAATTACGAAAAAAGAATCCTGGCCGCGCGGGAAAACATCAAACGGGCGGGCATGGACGCTTCGATCACCCTGATAGCGGAGGATGCGGCGGTGGCGCTAACGCGCCTTAGCGGAACGTATGATTTTATTTTTATGGACGCCGCAAAGGGCCAGTACCTTTCTTATCTGCCTAAGGTCATGCGGCTTTTGGAGAAGGACGGGCTTTTGATTTCGGATAATATACTCCAGGATGGAGACATTATTGAATCCAGATACGCGGTAAAACGGCGGAACCGCACGATCCATAAAAGGATGCGCAGCTATTTATACGAGTTGACCCATCATAAGGAGCTTACGACCGCGATACTGCCGGTGGGCGATGGGATCGCGGTCAGCAGCCGCTGCGTCGCCTCCCACAATCTCGGTTCGCAAATATAAGGAAGGATAAAAAAAGATGAAACGTCCGGAATTGCTCATTCCAGCAGGCAGCTTAGAAGCGCTTAAGGTTGCGGTCATGTATGGCGCGAATGCGGTATATATTGGAGGAGAGGCATATGGGCTGCGCGCGAAAGCAAAAAATTTTTCTATAAGCCAGATGGCGGAGGGGATCGCCTTTGCGCACGCCCATGGCGCAAAGGTCTACGTTACGGCGAATATTTTTGCCCATAACGGGGATCTAGAGGGCGTGCGGGAATATTTTGCCAGGCTTTGTGAGATATCGCCGGATGCGCTTATCATTTCAGACCCGGGGGTATTTTCCATTGCAAAAGAGGTATGCCCTAAGATTGAGATCCATATCAGCACCCAGGCAAACAATACGAACTATGAGACTTTTTTATTCTGGCACAGGCTTGGCGCGAAACGGATCGTGGCGGCAAGGGAGCTTACGTTAGAGGAGATTTCCGACATCCGATGCCAGATACCAAAGGAGCTTGAGATCGAAGCGTTCGTCCATGGATCGATGTGCATCTCCTATTCGGGCAGGTGCCTGCTTAGCAATTATTTTACGGGCAGGGACGCAAACCAGGGGGAATGCACGCACCCATGCCGCTGGAAATATGCGGTAATGGAGGAAACAAGGCCCGGAGAATATCTTCCGGTTTATGAAAATGAGCGGGGGACGTATTTATTTAATTCCAAGGACTTGTGCATGGTGGGGCATATCCCGCAGCTGATTCAGGCAGGGATTGACAGCTTCAAGGTGGAAGGGCGCATGAAAACGGCTTTGTACATCGCGTCAGTGGCAAGGACTTACCGTAAAGCGATCGATGATTTTATGGAGTCCAGGCAGCTTTATGAAAAGAACCTGCCCTGGTATTTCGAGCAGATCGCGGCATGCACGTATAGGCAGTATACGACGGGTTTTTTCTTTGGAAAGCCGTCGGAAGAGACGCAGATTTACGATAACAGCACGTACGTAAAAGGGTATACGTTTCTTGGGATCATAGAAGGCCAAAATAAAGACGGGCTTTACCTGATCCGGCAGCGCAACAAATTTTGCGTAGGAGAGCGGATGGAAGCCATGAAAAAAGACGGGCGCAACTTAACCGTTACAGTCCGGGCAATTTATGATGAAAACGGCACGTCGATGCAGTCCGCGCCGCATCCAAAGCAGGTATTGTACGTCGACCTGGAATGCGAGATAAGCAAACAGGATAAACTTGAAAAATACGATATTTTACGCAGGAAAGAAATAAATTGACATAGAAATAAAAAAGAAATAAAAAGCCATAGGCCGCCCCAAGCGGGGCGCAGCATGAGGAAAAGGAGGGTTCTGTAATGGGACAGGATAGGTATGTAGCTTATGTAGGGACTTATACGCATGAGAACAGCTTGGGCATTCATATTTATGATTTGGATGAAGAAAAAGGAAGCATAAAAGAGCGTAAGATGGTTCCGATCAGTAATTCATCAGACATTATTATTTCTCATAATGGCAAGATTTTATACTCCATTGCGGATGAAGGGGTGGAGGCGTTTCATATTATGCCGGACGGCGACCTTCAGTCCATCAATAAAGAATTTATCGGCGGCATGAGGGGCTGTAACCTGGAGCTGGATGAAGAAGACCGCTATCTGTTTGTGGCAGGCTATCACGATGCCAGGGTGTCAATGATGCGTCTGAATAAGGACGGCTCCATCGCCGGGATTGCTGACGGTGTGTTCCATAAAGGGATGGGGCGGTGCATCGCGGAGCGAAATTCCAGGCCGCATGTGCACTGTGTCAAAGTTACGCCGGACCAGAAGTTTTTGTGCGCGGTAGATGGCGGCTTAGACCACGTAAAGATTTATCGGATCGATTACCAGATGGGGAAACTGATCAACCATGATATTTTAAGATGCCCGCTGGATTCCGCGCCGCGCGCCATGTGCTTTAGCGAGGATGGGCAGTATGCGTATGTGCTGTGCGAGCTTCGAAATGAGATCAATGTATACCATTACCATGTCGTAGAAAATGACAATCCGGAATTTGACCTGATCCAGACGATTTCTACGATCGACCCGTCAGAGGATGAAATTTGCAGCGCGGCTTCTATGACCTTTTCGCCGGATGGGAAGCATTTATACTGCACCGACGCCGGGATTAATTCGGCTCTTATTTTTGCCGTGGATACGGAAAGCGGGATGCTGTCCCTTGTATGCAATTCCAGGGTTGGCGGGGAATTTCCAAAGGCTGTCGCGGTATTTCCAAATGACAAGTATTTCCTGTGCTTAAACCATGACGATAATTCGATTGGCATATTTGAGATGAATTACGAAAAGAACTATTTCCTGATGCACGGCGCGCCGATTAAAGTCGAAACGCCAAATTCCATCCGCATTCATAAGTTGGCGTGAGTGTCGTGAGTATGGGCGATACCCGCGAACGAAAAAGTTTTACAGATACATTGGCGTTCGCGGGCAAACATGAACGTTTTCGAGTATAAAAAGGGGGCAGGGATGTCAGAAAAATACCGTTTGGTAACAAGAAGCGATTTTGATGGGCTGGTATGCGCGATGATCTTAAAGGAGCTGGATTTAATTGACGACATTAAGTTTGTGCATCCAAAGGATATGCAGGATGGGCTGATCCCGGTGACCGACCGGGATATTACGACGAACCTTCCGTATGTGGACGGCGTGCATCTGGCGTTTGACCATCATTCCAGCGAAGTAAGGGACGATAAGGAGCAGCCGGATTATATTATCGAAGGGGAAGCGCCGTCCGCGGCCCGGGTGGTTTATGAATATTATGGCGGGAAAGAAAAACTTTCCTGCATTTCCGACGAGATTATGGACGCGGTAGACAAATCGGATTCGGCGCAGTTTACAATGGAAGATATTTTGCATCCGCAGGGCTGGACGCTTATGAGCTTTTTAATGGACGCGCGCACCGGGCTTGGGCGGTTCCACGAGTTTCGGATCTCCAATTATGAGCTGATGATGCAGCTGATCGACTACTGCAGGGAGCATCCGATAGAAGACGTTTTGCAACTGCCGGATGTCAAAGAAAGGGTGGAGCTTTATTTCCGCCAGCAGCAGGATTTTAAAGACCAGCTGCAACGCGTCACAAAAATGCATGACGACGTGGCGGTCATTTACTTAAAGGACGAAGAGATCATTTATACGGGGAACCGTTTTTTGGTATACGCTATGTATCCGCAGGCAAAGATCTCGGTGCATGTGATGTGGGGGTTCCGCAAGCAGAATACGGCGGTCACCATCGGAAAGTCCATCGTAAACCGCGCTTCCCAGGTGGATATAGGGGAAATCTGCCATTATTACGGAGGAGGCGGTCACCGAAACGCAGGCACCTGCCAGCTTCCAAACGATGAAGTGGACGGCATTTTACCGGATATTTTAGATCTGCTGAATGAAAAGATCACATTGCAGGAGCTTGCCAAGAAAAAATAAAAAAAATAAGAGAAAATAAGAAAAATAAGGCTCTGGCGCCTGCGGGCGATGTGGTCTGCCGGCAATTGCCGCTGTAAAAAAAGCGGCAGCTTATTTGGCGAAAACAACCTGTAAATATAATTGTGGAATTGAGGATAAGTGTAAAGGAGAAGACATATGCGTGCAAGTGGAGTGCTGCTTCCGGTAAGCAGCTTATCATCAAAATATGGAATTGGGTGTTTTTCAAAGGAAGCATATCGGTTTATTGATTACTTGAAAAAATATGGGCAGAGCTATTGGCAGATCTTGCCTTTGGGACAGACCAGCTACGGGGATTCGCCGTATCAGTCTTTTTCCACTTTTGCGGGCAACCCTTATTTTATCAGCTTAGAAAAGCTGGTGCAAAAGGGGCTGTTAAAAAAGAAGGAATGCGACGCCTGCGATTTTGGGAAGGAGCCTGCTTATGTGGACTATGGCAGGATGTACAAGGCGCGTTATAAATTGTTAAAAGAAGCGTTTTCCCACTTTGACCAGTCCGAGCGGGAATTTGTCACGTTTCAAAAAGAGCAGCAGTGGCTCTCCGATTACGCGCTGTTTATGGCGTTAAAGGATCATTTTAAGGGCAAAAGCTGGGTGGAATGGCCGGAGGATATCCGTATCCGCAAGCCGCAGGCAATGGAGGAGTACCAAGAGAAGCTTAGCAAAGAAATGGCTTTTTATATGTATGTCCAGTATGAGTTTTTCAGCCAGTGGAAAGAACTGAAAGCTTATGCGAACGAGCAGGGCATTCAGATCATCGGCGACATCCCGATTTACGTGGCGTTAGACAGTTCGGACGCATGGGCGTCCCCGGAGCTGTTCCAGTTTGATAAAGACCGCAAGCCGACTGCCGTAGCAGGCTGCCCGCCAGACGGCTTTTCCGCCACCGGGCAGTTATGGGGCAACCCGCTTTACGACTGGGATTACCATGAAAAAACAAATTACGCATGGTGGGTAAAGCGCGTCGCCGCCTGCTATGAGATGTACGATGTGATCCGCATCGACCATTTCCGCGGTTTTGACGAATACTACGCGATCCCGGCAGGGGATAAGACCGCGGAAAACGGAAAATGGAAAAAAGGCCCTGGCATCGGGCTGTTTGACGCTCTGAAAAAAGAGCTTGGGGATTTAAACATTATCGTAGAAGACCTTGGATATATTACCGACACTGTACGCGAGATGGTGCGCGCCTGCGGCTTTCCGAATATGAAGGTTTTGGAATTTGCCTTTGACGCAAGGGATTCCAGCGGCCCAAGCGATTATTTGCCGTATAATTACGACAAAAACTGCGTGGTCTATACCGGAACCCATGACAACGAGACGCTTCGCGGCTGGCTGGAATCGGTGCCAAGCGCGGCATACGGCCAGATCGAGCGTTATCTGGGTCGCAAGATCAAGGACAAAGACGAGATGACCCGCGAGATTATTCGCATGGCTCAGGCCAGCGCCGCAAACCTGTGCATCATCCCGATCCAGGATTACCTTGTGTTAGACAATACGGCAAGGATGAACCAGCCGTCCACGATTGGCGCGAACTGGAAATGGCGACTGCTCCCAGACCAGCTTGACAGCGAGACGGGGCTTTGGATGAAGCAGCTTACAAAGACGTACGGGCGGCTTGCGAAAGCGCATAAGGCGGCGGAGGCGAAGGAGGATGCTGACGGAAAGGGATTGTCAGCGGACGAAAAGCAGGCTGCGTCGGCGGATAAGATGGAAGCTGCGGATAAAGCGAAAGCGGCTGATGAGATAAAGTCTGCGGACGGGAAGCATAGTGGCGTTTCGGAAGGAAGTAAGGATAAGATCCAGGAGATGCGGGAGCATCGGGAGAAAGTGAAGAAGAACCGGGGGTAGGGCATCGGTAATGATTGTACCCTGTGGCGCATGTTATGGGCGGTTTTAGAACCGCCCATTTGTGCGTTTTCAATTGTTTTTTGTCGTCTGCAATTGTTTTTAGTTGTCCTCAATGCCTTTTTGAGTGTCATTGATCAGTGTTTCCGTCATTTTTTCAGCTTTTTCATACTCCTTGTTTTTAAGTGCGTCGTTTAGGTCTTTTAGGTCCTGTAACAGCCGTCTTAAATAACTTTTAAATATGCTTATACTATTCATCCACTCTCCTTTCGATCGTTTTGGTTCTTGTTCCAATTGGATGATTATATTATAATATGCGCGCGTAATCCTATCAAGCAATTTTAGCGATACAGTTTGATTTTGGAAATTTTCTCATTCATTTCATTTAGACAAAACACTTGCAAATGCACAAGGTTGCGATTTTTATAAAGATGATATTCAAGGGAATCGATATCGATTATGAATGATATTGCGAAAGGTGATTGAACTAGATAAATCAAAAACTGTCAAAAGGTGTACTTTTTGACAGTTTTAAATAATACAAACTTAGTTTAGCATATTGTTAGCCGAAAGTCTATATTTTTCATAGTTTTATTTCTATATTTATTTATATTTTCTATTAAAATCATCATTTATTCTATATTTGACTCTTTTATTTGAAGAATAATCTCCTCCACGGCCTGGTGTCAAAAAGTACGCTTTTTGACACCAGGAGTGTATCCTGTCAGTGAGTTTCTTTCTCTATGCGATTAGGAAAGTTCGTTTACATCTGTTATTTTCTGTATCGGAACTTTTTGTGCGAGGAGGATATTTTTAATAGGGTACAGATATGTCCTAAAAATAGATTAAAGGAGGATAGGATGATTCATAGGATTAAGAAAATAGGGGTTATATGTTGTTTGCCGATGATTTTGTTTGTATTAGGCGCAAATTTGGAATCAATTCGGGCAGACGGAAAAATGATATCATATATTACTGGGGTGGATACGAGGGTTGGTTCTGGAACTATAAAAGCGGACGGAAAGGATAAAACGAACGTATGCGCTATGGTAGTGGGGGTCGATCGTAATGGCAACCAGACATATATGGGGCCGGATGAGGGAGTTCGCGTGAAATTTGAGACATCCGCAGGCACTCTTTCAAATGTCTATTTTAAAAATGGAAAATGGTATGCCACGTTAACCAGCACGGTTTTAACAAAAGCACAAAAAGTAACGGTTTCTGCACAAGCCTGGATGCAAGATCAGGGAGGCGAGGAAAGGGAGGCAGGCAAGTCGACCCATCCTGTTTTGATGGATCCTAATTATAATCCGGATCACAGTGTGGAGATTACGCCTCTTAAGAATGTAGTGCAAATCAATCCCAGTATCATAAAAGCAGATGGAAGAGCTACAGCTGAAGTGCGTGCTTATATAGTAGCGGTAGATGGTCTTGGTGATGAGAAGCATCCAGGGCCGGATGATGGGTTTAATATGAAGTTTCAATCATCAGCAGGAACTTTTTCAAACCTATATTTTGAAAACGGAGAATGGCATGTTACATTAACCAGCGCGGTTTTAAAAGAAGCGCAGACAATAGATGTCATGGCAGAAATGTGGTCGGATGGTGGGGAAGAAAAGTCGGCAATGTCGACGGTTAAGATGGATCCAAACTATAATTCAGATCAAAGCGCCGGTACAGGCACGGATGCAGGAACAGATATAGATCCTAGCGAAAATACGGACAAAGGCGCCGGGGCAAATTCGGGAAATGTTTTAAAAACGCCTGATGGTTACTCTTATATCATTTTGTATGGGAATGCGCCGGAATCGGATATGATAGAGGCGAATATGCTGATACCGGAAGACATTCGTGTGACCCCGGCAAAAAAGACTGTTTTTAAAGGGCAAAAATTCAACATCAACGTTATAGCCGCAGGTGGGAGCGAATTTGACGATCTGACGGAGGAAGAATGGCACGACATCTTTGAGCGAAGCATAGACAGTGTTGTGTTCCGTTCCACAAAGTCGAATGTGGCATATGTAAGTGAGACGGGGAAGGTGACAGGACGGAAACAGGGCAGTGCAGTGATCAAAACGACGATAAACCTTTCCGGTGGAGATTCTGTTACCTATAAAACGAAAGTATATGTAAAAAAGAGATGAACTAGGAAAGAAAATAATTACATATATAAATGAAATTGCGATCAGTATGGACAGGGATGAATTTAATGAGAAAAAGATATGTTGCAGTGGTTGCAGTAATAGCGGCGCTGCTTATGATGACAGCAGAGTTTAAGGCGGGGACTAATGTGGACTATACAAGCAAGGATTACACAAGTCCGGTAAAAGTGTTTGAAAACGCGAAGTCAATTAATCTTGGAGGCAGTCATAATGGGGCGGTGACGGAGGATGCAACACTGTATATGTGGGGTTCTAACAGCGATGGCCAGCTTGGAGATGGCATGTGGCGGGATCGTGGCAAGCCAGTAAAAGTCCTGGAAAACATTCAGACATTCAGTATGGCAGATGGTTATAGCGGGGCGGTAACGAAGGATGGAATCCTGTATATGTGGGGCAGAAATATGGAAGGCCAGCTTGGGGATGGCACGCATGAGAATCGTCGCAGTCCGGTGAAAGTATTGGAAAATGTTCAGTCGATCCGTTTGCTAGAGGATTACAGCGGAGCGGTAACAAAGGATGGAACCTTATATATGTGGGGCAAAAACAGTAAGGGTCAGCTCGGAGACGGCACATGTGAGGATCATAACAGTCCGGTGAAGGTTCTGGAAAATGTCCGGTCGATCCGTTTGCGAGGGGACCGCAGCGGAGCCGTGACAGAGGATGGGACTTTGTATATGTGGGGACATAATTTTGCCGGCGCGCTTGGGGATGGCACATAGGAAGATCGCAACAGTCCAGTGAAAGTGTTGGAAAATGTCCAGTCATTCAGTTTGGGACTGTATCACAGCGCAGCGGTCACAAAGGATGGGATTTTATACATGTGGGGAAATATTACCAGTCCCGGTAAAATAATTATGGATGGTGTGACTAAGTATGTATTTGCATCTTACCCTAATCCAGTGAAAGTGTTGGAAAATGTCCAGTCAGTTAATTTGGGAGAGGGGCATAGCGCGGCGGTGACAAAGGATGGGGTTCTTTATGTGTGGGGAGATAATAAATATGGTCAGGTAGGGAACGGTGCAAACGAAGAGTGTTTAAATGTTGAAGGAAGGCCGGTTAAGGTGTTGGAAAATGTCCAGTCAGTCAGCTTGGGATGGTATCACAGCGCAGCGGTGACAAAGGATGGGGCTCTTTATATGTGGGGCAGAAATGACCGTGGCCAACTGGGAGACGGTACACGCCAGGCGCGTAACATCCCGTTGAAAGTTCTGGAACATGTCCAGGAAGTCAGATTAGATTATAATCGCAGTGAAGCAATGACGGAGGATGGGAGTGTGTATATGTGGGGAGCTAACTTGTGTGACACAGATGATAACGATATCGTCATTGAGCCAAGTAATCCGTCGCCTCCAAAGTTATCTCAGAAAATTACATTTCACACATCTGCCATAAAAAAAGGAAAAGTTATTTATGGCGCGTCATTTTCGTTAAATGCGAAAACGACTGGAAGAGGAAAGCTGGTTTATAAAAGCAGTAACGCTAAAGTTTTGTCTATAAATGCCAAAGGGAAAGTAACCGTAAAAGGATATGGGCCGGCATATATCCAGATCAAAGCTATGGGCGGGGATGGGTATAAGGCTGCCGTCCGCAAGATCAAGCTGACCGCAATACCCAAACAGGGGAAGGTTACAAAAGCGAAGTTGGAAAATGGCGCCATCCGTTTCCAATGGAAAGCGGAAAAATCGGCGGATGGTTATGAATATGCAGCTGCGTATAATCCGAAATTTTCAGGGCAGAGCCGGAAAAAGACGAAGAAAACAGGGATAGTTTTGACGAAATACAAAACAGGCACGAAAAAGATGTTTTTGAAAGTCAGGGTTTACAAAAAGATAGGAAAGAAGGCGTATTACGGAAGTTGGAGCAAGCCACGGTGGGTTAAGCTGAAAAAAGGCAGAAAAGCCGGGCAAACGTCCTATTCCGTTGTTGGTTAGCGTTGGCTTCAGATCAAGTCAAATTATGGTAGAAACGCGCAGAGCAGGCAGCTCAACGTGTTTTTATAAATTATAATTAAGGAGGATATGATATCATGAAAAAGAAAATTGTAGCAGTATTGTTGGCTTCTATCGTGTGTGCCCTTCCGGCAGCTGAAATTGTGCAGGCATACGGGAACACAGGCTATGTGAAAAGCGCTGGCATGTCAGAAGACGATTGGGCAGGAGACGGCTGGGATGAGGACCCGGATACAGATTATGAGTTAGATCCGGATCCGGACATTATAGAAGCGAACACATTGATACCGGAGGATCTTCGAGTAACCCCTGCGAAAAAGACCGTTTTTAAAGGCCAGAAATTTGACATCAGGGTCGTTGCAGCTGGCGGCAGTGAATTTGATGACCTGACGGAAGAAGAATGGTACGATATTTATGAGCGGAGCGTAGAAAGCGTCGTATTCCGTTCTACAAAGTCAAATGTTGCATATGTAAACAGGAACGGAAGGGTGACAGCTCGGAAACGAGGAAGCGCAGTGATCAAAACAACGATAAACCTTTCCAGTGGAGATTCTGTCACATTTAAAACAAAAGTGTATGTAAAAAAGATATAGTTCAGAAATTTATGCTTTCAAATTACCATCAAGATTGAAATAAACTGGTTTTCAGTCTTGACGGGGATTTGGAAATAAAAAATGGCCATCAGGAGGAAATAAAAATGGGAAGATATCGAAAATCCTTCACGTTAATAAAAGCCAGTATAAGAACGATTTTTTATTGCGCTTTGATTTTTATCTCAATCATGTTTATAAACCAAAAGAGAGCATATGCGGCGGCAGTTCCATCTGTTACCTATCAGGCGCATAGTCAGAACTACGGCTGGCTTAGTTTGGTGAGAGATGGAGCTACGGCAGGTACGATTGACCAGTCCATGCGGCTGGAGGCGCTAAAGATTAATTTAAAGAGCGGCAATTCGAGCATGGTAAGTTATCGCGCCCATGTGGCGGATATTGGCTGGCAGGCATGGAAAAAAT
The DNA here is from genome assembly GCA_947385775.1 of uncultured Eubacterium sp. Classification (GTDB taxonomy): domain Bacteria; phylum Bacillota; class Clostridia; order Lachnospirales; family Lachnospiraceae; genus Eubacterium_J. The sequence goes on from CANDMI010000008.1 coordinate 33,865, forward strand.
CAGGCCAGCTGGCTGGGACGACAGACCAGGGCAGGAGAATTGAAGCCATGCAGATTAAGCTGACAGGAGCTTATGCAAGGCGATATGATATTTATTACCGTGTGCATGTAGCATATAAGGGTTGGTTAGGCTGGGCAAAAAATGGAGCCACAGCAGGGTCTACGGGGATAGCCTTGCGGGCGGAGGCAATCCAGATAAAATTGGTCAAAAAAGGCGAGAAAATCTCCTCTGGAGGGCCCGCCAGTCTGTCAATGCCTCCTTTGACTTATCGTTCGCATGTGCAGTATATTGGCTGGCAAGGAGCTGTGAGCGCTGGTAAGACGGCAGGCACCACAAGCCAGGGGCTGCGTATGGAAGCTTTGCAAATCAGTTTAAAGAACTTTGATAAAAAAAGTGGGGTTACCTATCGCGCCCATGTAGCGGATATTGGCTGGCAAGGCTGGAAAGATAGTGGTCAGACGGCTGGCACAACAGATCAGAGCAAAGCGATGGAAGCTGTTCAGATAAATTTATCAAATGGCATGGGAAATTTTTTTGACATTTATTACAGACTGCATGTGAAAAACTATGGTTGGCTGGGATGGGCCAAGAATGGAGATTCGGCTGGGACAACAGGCGGCGGCGTCCAGGCGGAAGCAATCCAGATTCAGTTAGTGGCAAAAGGCGAGGCATTCAATACAGGAAATATGAAAGCGTTTTATGATCTTTCCACAAGCAACACCCAGACAAAAACCAGTGATGGATCAGTTTCTAATATGCCATCAAAAGATTATAGCGGTGCAGGATGCGTGTCATGGGTAAAAGATCGTGTAAAACAGATTGGAATTACATTGCCAGGCACAGGATTAAATTCCTATGGTTTATATGGGGCGTCTGCATATTGGACAAATTTGCCATCAAGATACACCAGAAGCGGCACGCCGTCAGTTAATGCGCTGGCAATATGGAAATACGCTGGAAACGCAAGTTATAGGAATTATGGACATGTTGCTTTTGTTGAAAAAATAGAGGGAGATAACATTACGCTTAGCGAAGGAGGCGTTTCGAGCAGATATACTTTAGCGAATTGTAGAGGTGTGCGTTCTGTTACGATAAACAAAAATCAAATAGGAACTTTAGGTGGATGTTCTGAATTTTTAGGGTATGTTTATTTAAAATAATGTTACATATTGTGTAAGTTTGTATGTAAAAAAGAAGCCCTTGGCATTCTGTTTGTTAACAGCGAAATGCTTTGGGCTTCTTAAATTAGATTCAATTTTTCGTTGTTTCGGCTCTTTTTCGTATATTTTTGTCCTTGCAAACATGGAGTGAGTTATGGCGTGTAAAAGCCCGCCTACCAGATCCGTTTCCGTTTCCCCTTAAACTTCGTTTCACAATACTTACACCGGTAAATCTCTTTTTCCGAATCCGTCAGCACAAAAATCTGATCCAGCTCCTGTTCGATGGACGTAATGCACCGCGGGTTTTTGCAGCGGATGACGTTTACGATTTCTTTCGGAAGCGACAGCTTGCGTTTTTCTACAATATTGTCATTTTGTATGATATTTACCGTAATATTGTGGTCGATAAACCCTAAAATATCCAGATCCAGATTGTCGATCGGGCATTCCACTTTGATAATGTCTTTTTTTCCCATTTTGTTGCTGCGCGCGTTTTTGATGATGGCAACGCAGCAGTCGAGCCGTTCCAGCTTCAGATCATGGTAGATCTGCATACTCATGCCTGCCTGGATATGGTCTAGGACAACCCCCTCCTGGACGCCGCTGATGTTTAACATATGTAATACCTCCTGTTCTTAATCAATATGGATATCAAGCAGTGTTAAAATAAGCGCCATGCGGACGTAAACGCCGTAACGGGCCTGTTTAAAGTAGACAGCCCTAGGATCGTCGTCCACTTCGGTTGAAATTTCATTGACGCGCGGAAGCGGATGAAGCACGAGCATGTCTTTTGGCGCAAGCTTCATTTTTGCCTTGTCCAGAATGTAGAAATCCTTCATGCGGATATAATCTTCTTCATTAAAGAAGCGCTCCCTTTGCACACGGGTCATATATAATAAATCCAGGTCTGTGATCGCATCCTCCAAACGCTCTACCTCCTGGTACGGGATGTGGTTTACATCCAGCACATCTTCCCGGATGTAGCCAGGTATGCGCAGCTCTTCCGGTGATATTAAGATAAATTCTACGCCTGGGTAACGGATTAAAGCATGGATCAAAGAATGGACGGTGCGCCCGAATTTTAAATCACCGCACAGGCCGACTTTTAAGTTATCAAAACGGCCCTTGAGAGAATAGATGGTTAACAGGTCAGTGAGTGTCTGCGTTGGATGCTGATGGCCGCCGTCTCCGGCGTTGATGACTGGAATAGAAGCGTGGCTGCTTGCTACAAGCGCGGCCCCTTCCTTTGGATGGCGGATTGCGCAGATGTCGGCATAACAGGAAATAACGCGTATCGTATCGGATACGCTTTCGCCTTTGGCTGCGGAGCTGCTGTCTGCGCTGGAAAAGCCAAGCACGCTGCCGCCTAAATTCAGCATAGCGGCTTCAAAGCTAAGCCTTGTGCGCGTGCTCGGTTCGTAAAAACAGGTGGCAAGCTTTTTACCCTCACATGCATGGGCGTATTTATCTGGATTCGCTTCAATGTCATTTGCAAGCTTTAACAGGGAATAGAGTTCAGATACTGTAAAGTCCAACGGATTGAGTAGATGCTTCATAGTGACCTCCTTATGATTTGCTTGTCTACCATCATATAATATCAGGCGCTAAATTTCAAGACTGAAAAAATGAATTTCCATTGGCAATATTCAGAATCTTTTCAAAGGTAAGCCCGGCGCACATCCAAAGGGGCGCGTAATCTAAGCGGATCAGCCCGTTGACGTTGGCTTTTGCGCGGCTGTAATCCCATGGGCACATTTTGTGTTTTTTCAAAAAGCTGCCGCTGATATATTCCCCGGTAAAAATACCGATGCTGTAAATGGCGCCGCGAAGCACAGCCGGCGCTTTTTTCAGATAACGGGACGCCGGGGAAATAACCGCCGCCATGCCGTAGATAGGGAACATCCAAAGGGATGTCTGCCCCATCAGCCGTTTGTCTTTTTTAAAGATGCTTCCGGTGGAGGTGAATATGATCTCCATACACCACCCGGTCAGTCCGCAGATGAAAAAATTTTGTATTTGCTTCATGAAGATAGGATGTGCAGGGAATGGGGGTTTTATGCAAAAAAATTGCCATGCGCTGTGCGGAATGCTTAAAATTTAGCCTGGAGCGTGTCCGAACAATCATTCCCGCCATCTATGAAAATTACGAGCAGCGGTATTATAAACGGGGTGATCCAGCCCCAATATGGAGGGCGCGGGACGCAGTTCAATGAAAACGGCGTTCCGACCTATTCCCTTCCATTTACGGTGGAGGACGCGCCGCAGGGAACCGTGTCGATCGCCATTGTTTTAGAGGACAAGGACGCATACCCGGTCACAAAGGGATTTGCATGGATACACTGGCTTGCGGCAAACATAACCCGTTTTGAGGTGAAGGAAAATGAGAGCCAGGCAGCGGATGATTTTGTGCAGGGCAGAAACAGCTGGACGAGCATACAAGGCGGGGAGCAGTCTTTAGAGCTGTCTTGTTATTATGGCGGGATGACGCCGCCGGATAAACCGCACATATATGAACTTCACGTATATGCTTTGGATAAAATGCTGGATCTGGAGCGGGGCTTTTTGTTGAGATAGCGAAAGGGGCTTTTCTTTCTGAAAAAAAGAAAAGGGCGTTTTTACATGATACTGAAAATAGCGCTGATTCTATCATTGCTGCCAGTTTCCGCGAACGGCTTCAACTTCAGCCCTGTCATATCCGCAAAAATCTACGATTTGTTCCACGCTCTTTCCTTTTTCAAGAATGCGCCTAATGTCTTCTCTCCTTCTTTCGCATTTACCTTGCTCGATACCCTGCTTTTTGCCTTGTTCGATGCCGCGCTGTTCCGCTTCGAATAAAAACTGGTTATGGTCGCGGATGGCTTTTTCGCGCGCTTCATATTCAAGCCGCTTTTGTTTGTCCTGGCTGATGACTTGGAGATGGTCATAGGCGCTCTTGATATAAGGATCTTTTTCAGCGATCATGTCAAACTCCTCCTTTTGCTCTGCATTGATGAATTTCGCCCACAGCTCAATGCCGCTGCATTCGTCCCGAAGCCCTTTGGAGAGCTTTGGAAGTTCAATCACATGGAATTCTATTTTGTCCGTGTACAGGAAATGCCGCGTGTCCTCTAAGATATGAAAACGCGAGTAAAACTCTGTTTCATTTTCAAAAAGGATAAAATCCAGTATGCTGACGCTGACGCATTTTTGCAGAGCGTCATATTTTTGTCCTTTTTCAATCCAATATCCGCGTTTCTTTAATATTCTCCGGATCTAAGCCCAGCACAGCGGACAGGAATCCGACGCGAGCTTTTTCATCTTCCATGATTTCTTTGAAAGCGAAATCGATTTTGGGTTTCATTAAAAAATTATCCATCAAAAATCTGTGTGTTCCTTTCTTTTTCAAATGATGTTTTTATTGTCCTGCCGTGCTATGGTTGTTTGCGAGCTTACTGGGAGTCTGCGTATTGCATTTCGTATCCGTTCCATGATAATGGATGTTTGAATACGCCGTTTGCTTTGAGGTTTCGTTTGCCTTTTGTTTTGTTGGTTAATGTTTCATCGGATTAATAGCAGTATACATTATTTATTTGTTAGATGTCAATATGAAAGGTACACTATCATGTATTTATTTCTTGTATTCTAAAATATCGCAAGGCTGGCAATCCAGTTTATCACATAAATACATAATTGTATCTACGGTTACATTCTCATTTTTCACAAGTCTGTTAACCAATGTAGGGGATAAATTAAAAATTTTTTTTAAGTCTTGCTTTTTTATACCTCTCCTTTGCATAGTTTCCCATAATCTGCTATAAGATATAGAGCCGCTGTATACGTTCTTTCTTTTATCTCCCATTTTACAACTCCTTTTATTGATTGTTTCTTTATAATACACTTTTATGTATTATTTGTCAAATTGTATTAAATACATCTTTGTGTAATTTTTCTAAAGGAACAGCGTATTTTTTGTATTTTTCATATTTGGATTTATTACACAATAATGTATTGCAGTCTCAACAACGATTATTAAATCAAACAAATACAGAAAATAACATCATCTATTTAAGTGTATAGTTAGAGTGCGTTTGAACTTTGCCAGTACAGGTGGAAGCGGGAATAAACAATTGAAAATATTAAAGAATCTGTTATAATATAAAAAAATTAAGGGAGTTGCCCATTCCAGTTTTTAAAAGCTGTTTAGCTGTGCCATTGGGTTAATTAGGAGGACGTTATGAGTAAGCTGGATAAATTAAGCGTTTTTATTAGCCTTGTGTTAAGGCATAAACCGGATGCGGCTGGAATCGTTTTAGATGAGCATGGATGGGCAAACGTCGAAGAGCTGATAAGTGGCGTCAATCGTACGGGACGAAGGATTGATCTGTCAATTCTAAAAGAGATCGTCAAAACTGATAAAAAGAGACGATACAGTTTTAATGAGGATGAATCATTGATCCGGGCAAATCAGGGCCATAGCATTCCTGTAGATTTGGAATTAAAGGAGCAAGAGCCGCCAGAATTTTTATACCATGGAACGGCGGAGCGGTTTTTAGCGGATATAATGTCTGAAGGCTTAAAGCCTATGAGCCGGTTATATGTGCATCTTTCATATGACGTGGAAACAGCGCAAAAGGTTGGCAAACGGCATGGCAAGCCTGTGATTTTGGAAGTGCACAGCGGATGGATGAAGCGGGATGGAATACCGTTTTATCTTTCTGAAAATGACGTATGGTTGACGAAAAAGGTGGATGTAAAATATTTGCGGATAAAAAGTTTATAATTCGTATGGTTAACTTAAAAAATAGCTGGATTTATCAAAAAAAAGAATGCTTCATACGTGCGTTAAAGCAGTCATGAAAACATGGAAAAGCAGGAAAATGCAGTTGTTTTGGTCGAGGGAGCTTCTATTTTTCATGCAAATGGGCAGGTAGCCGGCAGACAATTGGCAACCTGTTTATTTTTGTTATTCTAAATAAGGTATTATTTCTGTTATGAATTTTTCAATAAGAACAAGCTGATTATAGTTCAGTGTTTTTAATTGGGAATATATTTCTGTCAGCGTTTCATCTGTGTTTACAGAAGTATCCGGTTTAATGTCGATAATCTTTTCTATGCCAATGTGGAAAATAGAACACAGTGCTGCGATTTTTTCAATCGTAAAATTGCGTTCGCCACGTTCGAGCTGTGAGTAATATTGTGCGTCCAGGCCCAATTGTTCAGCAAGCTGTTCCTGGGTCATGTTGTTTAACAGGCGGTATTTTTTTATATTTTGTGATATCGAGCTATTTAGGTCATTTTTCATTATGATTCCTCCTGTAGACAGTATCATCTTATGAAAAGCAAAAATGAAGCGATGATTTGCTATATATACTATTGCAAAATGCTACATATACAATAAGCGAATGATTCATATAGCGGCGTTTTTTCTTTGAAGCAAAAATAAGCAATACAGAGAGAATAATGACAAGTAATCTGGACTTAGAAGCGCTGGCATCCATCTTGTACAAACAGGAGTTTTATGGTAGTGTGAAGGTGCAAAAGAGAAAGAAAAGGCAGGTGGGGATATTGACAGTATCGGAACGACAGCATCAGGAAGATTTGCAGCGTTTACGGGATTTGCGCCCGATTGACGATGATTTTATGCGTTGTCTTTTCAAAGCTAACATTCCACTGGCAGAACTTGTGTTGCGCATTATTACAGATAAGCCGGATTTGAAAGTTACCCGCTGTGAAATGCAAAAGGATATGAAAAGGCTGGCCGGGGCGCGTTCCAATGCGCTGCGCAGGACGGCAGGGACACGAATGGTCACGTCCGGTGTTCCGGTGTCCACCGTTGCCCAGATACTGGGACATACAGACGTGGAATCCTCAAAACGGTATATATCACTGGATACGGAAAGTCTCAGAGGATGCTGCCTGAATCTCGGCACGATGCATACGCGGAAGGAGGGGCTGTCATGACGTATTCCTTTAACAGCGGTTTTGCGGATGATATCCGGGGCATGATGGAATGGCGGGGAGTGCTTGGGTATACAAAGTCATGCTACATGCAGCAGATGAGGGATTTCGACTGTTACTGCCGAGAAAAGTTTCCGGAGGTTCGTATCCTTACACTGTAAGTGGCATTACCTTATCTGGAGCTTCTGCGGGAACGCAGGGAGCGGAGGCCTCCATATATCATGAGCGATGAGGAATGCAGACGCTTTTTCGAGGCAGCTGAAAATTATCCGTATGATAAATGGAATCCGCTCCTTTCTTACACGGTGGCTGTCTTTTTCAGGCTCCACAAACAGGAACCGGAAAGCGCACAGGGCCGCAAGCATCCAGAACCTTTTCCATAAATGCAGGGAAATGGCAGGGAACTTGGATGGGCTTTCATACTGCACTCCTTATATCCTGCGCCATAACTTCGCAACCCGCACAATTACCGGATGGATGAAGGAAGGGAAAGACTTCAGCCAGTACATGTCATATCTCAGCGATTACATGGGACACGAGACTTTCCGTGAGACATGCTATTACCTCCACCTTATGCCAGAACGGATTTCCCACATGGGCTGTACGGATATTTCCGGCATTATCGCGGAGGCGCCCCATGAACAATCCGAATCTCATAAAGCTGCTCGCATTCCGCAATGAGAGCAGCGATTTTTACCAGTAACTTTTCTTGATTTTTTATTACGGCTTTTTCCAAACAAACGTGTATTTATTGGCATTGGCCTCGATTTTTTTGCCATCAATAAAAACCGTTTCCCCTGAAATTTCCCCAAGATCATAAAGAAGGCTGGACATTTGCGCAAGGATTCGTTTTGCGCATGGAGCGGGAGGAGCGCTCGCCATTCATGTAAGAATACAAAACAATCTTCAGGAGAGTTCTTGGCGGAACTGCATTTATCCTTTCGTAAGCGGAATATATACTTACGATCACTAAAATTTGCCAATAATGCCGACTCACGAGCGTTGTTAACTTGAATCATATGGTAAACTTTATCGCTCGTGAGTATAAGTCAGTCAAATCCATAGTCATCACAAACGGTTTCAGTAACCGCACAGAATCATCTACCGGAATGATGGTTTCTAAATTTAAAGGAAGTTTTAGTCGATATCCTTCCCTTTGGAAAACTTGAAAATCAAAAAACAGATACAAGCTACAGGGGAAAAAGTCAACGGATTCATTAATAAGGCGGTAGCTGAGACGTTAGAAAAGCAAGCGGAAAAGTAATATTTCTACTTGCTTTTTTCAGCTCTTGGCTGACGCTTATTTTTCATGGGTAAAAGAACATCAGGGCGAAGTCACGCCAAAACCCCAGACCGGAAAAGCGTTCGCCTATCCCCACCCCGTAAAAGTAACGAACTGTAACCTGTTGAAATGTAAGAAAAATTTATTTATTGACAGTCATGCATAAATATGATACATTTGAAATATATTGCTATATCGCAAATAAGATGAATAGCGCGCCAATAATGGGGAATAATGTAACAGAAACGCAGGGATTGAAATGGAAAGGCAGAAATTACCTTTGACAGGCAAAAACGTGTATGATACATTTGAATCGCTGTCAAACAGCGTAAAAGAGAATGTGATGGTATTAGATGGAAAACAAGAGAAGCAAGTTCCGTTATTATGTCCTTTACACGCCGACAGCAAAGCAGCAAAAGCTGGAAACGGTTATGAAAGAAGCATTGCCTGAGGGCAGGGGGATTGCATTTTGCCCCTGCATGGAGTGTTGGAGGCGCAATAGCGGGAAATGTGAGGTACAACCAATTTTCCCTGGTTATATCTTCATACGGTCCGATTTGGACATGTTGGAGATACATGAATTTGTAGTAAAACACCGCAGGAAGTTTAGCACATTTATCCGGGAGCTGGGCTTAAGTGGAATGTATACGTCTGAGGACAGACGATTTGGAGGCGGTAGGAATGATAGGCAAGAAGTTCGATACGGGCTGACGGATTTGACAGAAGAAGAAGCGGAGTTCATGGATTTCTTACTTGGCGAAGCTGGCGAAGAGAAAGTGGCGGACGGAAGGGGCGCGGAAAATGCGGCGTCCCGGGAAGGCCTGCTGAAAATGTCATACGGCTATCGCGAAGATGGGAAGTACATTGTCATGGAAGGGCCGTTGAAGGCGTATGAAAACCGGATCGCAAATGTGAACAGGCATAATAGGAAAGCGTATCTGGATTTTGAGGTCAATGGGTGTGTTGTAAAGGCTGGTTTTGAGCTGAAGCCAAAACGGCACTGGTTCCCGGAAGACAAAAATACGCCGGAGGTGTTGAGCGATGGGGCGGAAGTGGATCTTCGGGAGTTGAAAAAAAAGATGATGGGCGGGTAGTCGGTTAATTCGTTACCTTTTCCCGGATTCTGGTCATAGCGTAGGAACAGCGTGGGATGAAAATGTAACCTGCGGGTGGCGAAGCTTGCCCAAACGGTGTTTTTATCTGACGCGTGGCGAAGCTATGCCCAGTACATCGTATACAAAAACTCATTTTATTATATATAAGGGAGCAGATATGACAGAAGTTGCGGCAAAATGCATCCGGGAACAGCCGAGGTTTCGGGGAATTAAAAAATTTGAGAAAATAATACCGCTTTTATCGCCGGTGATGCGTGGGGATGGGGCGGAATATATAAAAAAGGTATTTGCGTCCGGAGAAAGTGGAAGCAGGCTGGAAGAAGAGATGGCTGCCTATATTGGTACGGGATACGCAGTGGCGCTTAATTCCAGCGCTGCGGCAATCCATCTTGCGTTAAAGCTTGCTGCGGAAAAAATATATGGAAGCGCGAGCGGTATTTCTACGCCGGATGGGCTAGGAAAAGCCGGAGCATTGTTTGGCAGGCGGGTGTTCTGCCCAGACTTTGCCCCGGCAGCCGCTGTTAATCCTGTAATTTACGAAGGCGGCGAGCCGGTTTTTATTGATGCCAGCCCTGAGGATTGGTGTATGGACCCAGAAGCGCTTTCCATTGCTTTTGACAGATATCCAGATGTAAGGATTGTGATTATGTCACATGTATATGGTTTTCCGGGGCAAGTCGTTAAAGTCAGAGAAATCTGCAGGGAGCATGGAGCGGTATTGATTGAGGATGCGTCTGAAAGCCTGGGGGCAACTGTAGATGGCAGGCAGACAGGCTCCTTTGGTGATTATGGAATCCTGGGTTTTGGTCCGGATAAAATGATTGCAGGCGGCAGTGGCGGCGTGCTTCTTACCAATCATGCTTATAGCGCCAGGAAAGCAAGGTGTTGGGCCACGCAGGCACAGGCGGTGGCGCCATGGGAGCAGCATGAGGAACTGGGGTATTCTTATCGGATGGATGATATTACGGCTGCGTTTGTCCTTGGGCAGCTATGCTGTTTACCTGAGCATATTGCAAGGAAAAAAGAGATATATGACAGATATTTGGAAAATTTGAATGGTGATGTGATATTCCTAAACCCGGTGGGTGAGGGCACAAAGCCGAATTACCTGGTATCCTGTATGACGTCGGAAAGTAATATTATTTTCCAGGAGACGAGGTCAGGACGGGATTATACCTATACAGATCAGCATGGTACAGCGGCGCCGATGGAAATTTATGATGCGCTGCTGTCTTTTGGCGCCCAGGCCAGCCCTGCGTATAAGCCGCTGCATATGCAGCCGATGTACCAGAATTATGATCAAATTACGCTGGATGGCAGCTTTAAAATGTATCAGGAGTCCAGCCAGGATGATTTTTGGGTGCGGTGTGATGAGGGAAAACGGATTTTTGAAAGCGGGCTGTGCCTTCCGTCTAGTATTGGGATGACGGATGAAGAGCAGGAGCGGGTGATTGAAATTGTGAATGCGTGTTTTTGTGAGAGGATGATGGATCGGGGGATATATTATGCATGAGTTCAAATAAAGCTTTTGCAGGGACATGAAGCAAAGGTGAAAAGATGCTTTTTTTAAGGAAAAAGATGGAAGGCTAAAAAAGATGCATTATTTTTTATCATATATGAGCCTGAGAAACATAATCTCCCCTGTTACTCTTCTGATTAATGGGAAAGAAAGGGAATTTGAGAATGGAAAGACGCTTTCCAGTACAGAATTTGATACCTTTTTAATCATTGACAGGGTTGAGGCGGCACAAGGCCGACTTATCATTACGGCACATGCACAGGAGCAGGTCAGTTCATTCAATCCAGAGGAACATAATATATTTGATGGAGTGTGACTATCTTGCGCTTGTGACAAAAAGCCATTACGGGCAATATTTGATTGGAGAAAAAGATGAGGAGCAGCAAGATCAAGAAAGCAACTATCTACGAAAACCGGGTCAAACCGACTTTCGATAAAATCCTTGCGTTTGGTGGGCTTGTAGTTTTATCGCCGCTTTTTATAGCTGTTTCAGTAGCAATTGTTCTGGATAATCCAGGACCTGTTTTTTTTACGCAAAAGAGAATAGGAAAGGATGGGAGAATTTTTAAACTGCATAAATTTCGCAGTATGAGGACAGATGCTCCACATGATGTGCCGACGCATCAATTGGATGACCCTGAGCAATATATTACTAATGTGGGCAGAGTGTTGAGAAGAACGAGCTTAGATGAGCTTCCTCAGATCTGGGACATTTTCCGCGGGAAAATGTCAGTAGTCGGCCCCAGGCCGGCATTATGGAATCAAGATGATTTGGTTGCTGAGAGGGAGAAATACAATGCGAACAATGTTTTGCCGGGACTGACAGGCCTTGCCCAGATTAAAGGCAGGGATGAACTGGAAATAGTGGAGAAGGCAAAGTTAGATGGGGAGTATGCAAATGTTTTGAAACAGGGCGGGGTAAAAGCCCTGTTTTTTGATGTTAAATGTATGATTGAAACCATATTTTCTGTTCCAGGTGGTAAAGGGGTTGTGGAAGGCGGAACGGGAAAATTACATAAGGGGGAAGAGATGATGTCAAATGCCCATGCGGCAGACGCAGGATTTGATGACTATGGGCATCGAAAACACTTTCATATCAATATATGCGAAAAATGCAAAAGGAAAGTTCTAATCACAGGCAGGGACTCTTACATTGGTACGTCTTTTGAAAAATGGGCTAAGGAGCATTACTTTTTGAATTTTACGATTGATACAGTTGATATGCGCAGTGAGGACTGGCGAAAAATAGATTTTGCCCTTTATGACACTGTATTCCATGTGGCAGGACTCGCCCATGCAGATGTGGGAAAGTTGCCAGAAGAAGAAAAAAAGAAATATTACGCAGTAAATACAGATTTAGCTGTTGAGGCAGCAAAAAAGGCAAAAGCAGAAGGTGTAAAGCAGTTTGTTCTGATGTCTTCTATGATTATTTATGGGGATTCGGCTTCATATGGGAAAGAGAAGGTAATTGATGAATATACGGTGCCAGTCCCTACAAATTTTTATGGGGACAGTAAGTGGCGGGCAGACAAAAAGGTGCGGGCGCTTGCTGATGGGAAGTTCCGTGTGGCAGTAGTTAGACCGCCGATGGTCTATGGGAAAGAAAGTAAAGGGAATTATCAGACATTAGTAAAGCTGGCAAAAAAGCTGCCAGTATTCCCAAATGTGGATAACAGGAGGTCAATGCTTTATATTGATAGTTTGTGTGAGCTTTTGTGTAAGCTGATGATATCTGGAGAAGGAGGAGTATATTTTCCTCAGGATAAGGAGTATAAAAATACTAGTAAGATGGTAAAACAAATAGCAGACGCAGTAGGAAAAAGGATATGGGTTACTAAGCTGCTTAAACCTGCGGTAGCAGTATGTAGCTATATACCGGGGAAAGTATCTAGGCTGGTGGATAAGGCATTTGGGAATTTTGTATATAGTAAAGGGTTAAGTGAATATGATGGGTTGGATTATCAGGTTGATCCACTAGAAAGTGATAACAAAAAAACGGAAGGGACTGGCAAAACAGTCCTTATTTTAGTTAACCATGATGTGGTCTTATATAATTTTCGTTTAGAACTTGTAGAGAGACTTTTGAGGGATGGATATGATGTGCATATTTCCAGTCCGTATGGAGTACGTATTAAAGATTTGGTAGCTCTTGGAGCAAAATATCATGAGGTAATGATTGACCGACATGGTATGAATCCTTTAAAGGAATTATCTATATTACAAAACTATAAAAGGGTGATAAGACAGGTAAACCCTATAATTATATTAGGATATACGATTAAGCCAAATATTTATGGTGCAATAGCAGCAAGGGATGCAGGAGTGCCATTCGTAGCAAATATTACGGGTTTGGGAACTGCAGTCGGATACAATGGACCGAGACAGCATATAGCAGTTTTGCTTTATAAATTGGCATTTACGAAAGTACAGCGGGTTTTTTTTCAAAATAAGGATAATAAGGATTTTTTTCAAAAAAAACATATTGCTGTTGACAAACTAACATTGCTTCCTGGTTCAGGTGTAAATCTTAATCGGTATCCAATTACGCCATATCCAAATTGCGGAGATGGGAAAAGCGGAGAGCCAGTAAAATTTGCTTTTATCTCTCGGATTATGGAAGAGAAAGGAATTAATCAATATTTGGAAGCCGCAGAAAAGATAAAAAAGGAATATCCTATGACAGAATTTCATGTTTGTGGATTTTGCGAAAAAGAATATGATGGTAGACTTGAGGAATTAAACGAAAAAGGTGTTGTTATGTATCATGGCATGATTCGTGATGTGGCCAAATTTATGAGTGAAATGCACTGTATTGTGCATCCTACCTATTATCCAGAAGGGTTATGTAATGTTTTATTAGAAGCTGCATCTTGTGGGAGATGTATTATAACAACAGACCGAGCAGGTTGCCGAGAGGTGGTAAAAAATAAAATAAATGGTTTTTTGGTTCCAGAAAAAGATGTGAGAGCTCTTATACAAGCAATAGGACAATTTATAGAATTAGACAATGAAAAGAAAGTATGCATGGGAATGGAAGGACGAAAATTAGTTGAAAAAAGTTATGATCGACAGATTGTGGTGAAGATGTATATGAAAGAAATAAGTAGAGTGGGGAAATAAATGGATAAAGAGTTGTTAAAAAGATTTTTGAAATCATGTATTCCGTGGCGCTTGCGCTATCTGGTCAAAATTCAAGAAGCTAAAGGGAATGTAAGATTGTCAAATGGGATAAAACAGCAAAGAACTATTGAAGAATATAATAATACATTTTTTAATGCTATGGATATTCTTGGAATAGAAGATTTCAAAGGAAAGAATGTATGTGAACTAGGGCCGGGGCAACATCTAATTCATCCTTTTTTGGAATATCAATTGGGTGCATCTAAAGAAATACTGTTGGAGATAGATGATTTTGCCAATGTCAATTCGCTTGTTGATAGAAAAGGGTTGAAGTTGAGGAAAGGATATGCCTTATCAAAGAAATTGCCGAAGATGGAAACGAACGAAACATGGAAGACATATTTGCAAAGGATAAATGCAGAATATAGGACTGATGGACTCGATGGATATAAGGCTATTCCAGATAACAGTGTGAATTATGTTTTTTCGTTTGCTGTATTTGAACACATAAGAAAAAAGGAGTTTAAGGAATATTTAAGACAAATGTATCGATTTATGCAAATTGGTGGCGAAGCATTTCATGTGGTTGACTATACGGATCATCTTGGTGGGAAAAAGAACCATCTTCGTTTTTCGGAAACTGTCTGGGAGGATGAAGTGCATTATAAGTTAGATAATTACACTAATAGGATACCATGCTCTGAAATGTGCAGAATAATGAAGCAAACAGGATTTAAAATAGTCCAATGTAAAAAGACATATTCAGAAAAACCATTAATAAAAAGAAAAAATATGGATAGATGTTTCAAGGATATGAATGAAGAAGATATATTGACCACGGGTGCGGTAATTATTGCAAGAAAAGAATAAAAAATCGATGAAACAATTATAATCAGATTAAGTAGAACCTGGGTAGGAAGGATAAAAGATGAGTGATGAAAAGAAAGTTTTGTATATTGGAAACTTTATATTACCCGATAAAAATGCCGCAGCACACCGTGTACTTGCAATTGGAAAAGCATTGCGGGAATGTGGGATAGAAGTAGTTTATGCAGGTGTTACTGAAAACAAAACAAAACAGGATATTCTCTTATCTAAAGAATTCATACAGGGCTTTGAGTGCTATTTCAGAAACTATCCTAAGAATGCCAAAGAATGGATGTTATATTTAACTGATATTACCTCGTATATCGAAATTATTAGAGAAAAAAGCACAGTAGATGGAGTCATATTTTATAATCTGTCTTCTTATCTTATGTTGCCATTAATGAGGTATTGTCGGAAAAAAGAAATAAAATGTTTGGCAGATTGTACAGAGTGGTACAATGTCAGCGAAAAGAAAATACTTTTTAAGTTAGTAAAAGGATTAGATGAATTTTTACGTATGCGCTTATTGCAAAAACGAATGGATGGTATGATCGTAATTAGTTCTAGCCTAAAAAAGTATTATAGAAACTGCAAAAATATTATCCAAATTCCACCATTGGTAGACATAAAAGAAAAGAAATGGAAAAATACAAAAGAAAGTTTATATAATGGCTTATTAATTGCTTACGTGGGGAACCCTGCAACAAAAGATAGAGTTGATTATTTGATTAATGCGATAGATGGATTAAACCGGAATATACGTCTAGACATTGTTGGGATTACCTTGGAGGAATACTTAAAATTTTATCCAAAGCAGCGGAAAATACTGAGGGGGAAGAATGAGATATATTTTCATGGCAAGTTAACACATACGGAAGCATTAAACTATGTACAAAATGCAGATTACACTTGTTTTTTTAGAAATAAAACAAGGAGTAATATGATGGGGTTTCCGTCCAAATTCGTGGAATCTGTTAGTTGTGGCACACCAGTAATTACGAATGATACAAGTGACTTAAAATCTTTTATTAAAAAAGGTTGTGGCATAATAGTAGAATCTACAAAGATTAATGATATTCAAATTGCACTTTTAGAGGCTCCAAAACCAACTAGTTTAAACTGGAAAATCTTTGATTATCGTAATTATGTTGCTAAAATTAATGAGTGGGCAAGAATAGTTTTATATTGAGTGATTATGAAAGACAATCATATTAACATTGCATATGCATGTAATGAGGCTTATATGGAGCAAACTATGGTATCAATGATATCCTTATTTGAAAATAATAGGAATCATGATAATATCAAGATTTACTTCGTAGACATGGGCATTACTATAGAATCAAAAAGAAAATTAAATATGTTGGCTGGAACATATGGGTACAAGCTTGATTTTATTATTTTTAATGACTTAGCAAGTGATCTCCATATTAAAGATACAGGGCGCCATATTGCAAGCGTTTATGCAAAAATATTTTTTTCGGGACTAAAAGATATAGATCGAATACTGTATATAGATAGTGATACTGTCGTTGTTGATGATATTGCTACTGTATATTTTGAAAATTTAGAAAATTATTTGTGTGCAGGTGTAACGACTTTAGTAAATGCTGAAAATTCATATTTAGAAAATATTACAGATGAGGATGTTATTATAAATGATGGTGTTGTTCTGATAAATCTAAAGTTGTGGCGTGAACTAAAAACAACAAATAAATGTTTGGAATTTATTCAATTACATAATGGGAAGCCTCCAGTATTGAGTGAGGGAACCATTAATGTGGTATGTAGAGGAAAAATAAAGCGGTTACATCCCAGATATAATCTGATGAGTGGATTGCTCGATGGTACAGAAAGTAAATTTGAGAAGCTTACTTCAAGAAGTTATTATTCTCAAAAAGAGCTGGATGAAGCACGAGAAAATCCATGTATAATTCATTTTTTAGCTGCTTTTTATAATCGGCCATGGTTTAAAGATTGTTCTCATCCATTGAAGGATGAATATATAAAATATAGAAATTTGACCGAATGGAGACGGAAAGCATTAGGAAACCAAAAGTTGCCCATTAGAATTAGACTAGTAAGCTTCCTATATCATTATTTGCCGATAAATATATTTATTATGATAAGGAAGATAGTGAAAATATTTAGAGGATAAATAATCATTGTGTTAAATTTAATATTATTTACGGTATTCTTTTTCGGGATATCGCTATTGATACAAAATTATAGTTTAAGAAGGATAAATCAAAAAAGCATAAAATATAATTCAAGTTGCAATATTGCTAACCTAGATTTAGAATGCCTTATTGTGCTTTTTTTAATAGCTTTATTACCAATCCTTCTAATTACATATCGAAGTGAAATTACGGGTGCTGATACTTGTAATTATATTAAACATTTTGAGCTCGGTGAAGAGTATATGTTAAGAGAGGCTGAAAGCAGCCATGAGTATTTTTTTTGGTGGATTTTCACCTTTTTTGTACGAATTGGTTCCATTAGGTTTGCGTTCTTTACCTTTGCTACGCTAACTATATATATTGCTTTTATTTCTGTTTATAAATTGTCAATAAAATTTGATTCATTTTTAATGGCAATGCTATACATGCTTTTATTCTTTCAAGAGGCTTTTAATATTATCCGCCAAATGATTTCAATATCTATCATTTTTTTGTCAATTTCGTATATTTATGAGCGGAAAATTAAGGCATATTTGATGTGTATATTAATTGCTGCTTTATTTCATACATCTGCTGTTTTTTGTGTGCCGATGTATTTTTTATATACTATGAACGAAAAAACCCGATGTAATTTTTACAAATATAAAAATTATATTATTTTAATCTCAGGAACCATCCTTTTTTTTTATTTTCCGAAAATAAGAGCTTTTATTGAAGAAGAAATGAATTTTACAAGGTTTTCTGATTTAGAGAGCTCTGAAGCTATTTCTAATTTTTTGTGGCTGAAATCTATGGTGATTAATATTGTTATATATGTGATACTAATATTTTTACAGAAAAAGTCAAATAAAAGATGGGCGAAAACAGATAAAAAAGATTTTATGTTTTTGTGGGGGCTTTCTATAATATTTCTTATATCATTAGCATTAAGAGCATATATAAATTGGATATTTCGAATAGGGTATTATTACGAAATTGGAACTATTATTTTAGCAGCCAAACTATGCCCTAACGAAAATAGGATTATCCGAGAGGGGACGCTAAAATTATACAGAAATCATATAGTTGTTCTTGGATATTATGTTGCGTATTTCTTTTTTCTCAATTATCATAATAATTTTGATTCGAGTGCGCTGGTTAATTTTTATTTGGCATTATAGAGGGTACGTTTAAAATGGTAAGATAGGAGTAAAACGAGATGAAAATAAAATTGTTGATTAAAAATTATATATCATTTAGTATATTATACCCAGGCTGAAAGAGAGATTAAAAAATATTGGAGCCGATGGGATATAACATATCAAGGAGAAGGGAGAATGCTTTTTGTTCAAGATACAGATGATTGATTTCCTTATGTGCGACATGGTGTTCTTGATGCAGAAAGAGTTTTGTAAGAGTTATGATTAGACATGAAGAAAAAGTCAGCAAGTATTTGCGCGAAATTAATATACGTTATTTGCAAGAATTTTATTCTCATAGAAAAAAGGGCGTATGTTATTATTTTCTAACAGGGTGTAAATTACTAAAAAACAGGCAATTTTCTACATTGCGTATGTTAATTCGAAGAAGATTGCTCCATACGCAAGTGCCAAAGAAAAATCTTTTTTTAGAATTTGGAGATTATTCTGATGATATGAAAGTTGCAATATATACTTGTATAGTTGGGGATTATGATACGATAAAAGAACCTATGTATATAAATAGTATATGCTGTGATTATTTTTTAATTACTGATCAGAATGTTTCCCTAGACAGTAGTTGGAATAAGATAAATCTTCAAGATGTAAAAGGTATGCCATCAGGCTTGGATGCCAGCACGGCAAATAGATGGATAAAATTGCATCCACATGAGTTATTTCCAGAATATGATTATTCAATATACGTTGATGGAAGTTTTCAAATTGTATCTGATTTAATGCCACTTGTAGGAAAGATGAATGATAGACAATGGTTTGCTGTTCATAATATTGATGAAGGAATTGATGATATATATAACTATGCCAAAACAGTTGTAGCTGCTAAAAAAGCTCCTGCGAGTATAATTAAGAAACAGATTGATTTTTATAAAAAAGAAGGATTTCCACGTCATTATGGAATTTTTCAAAATGCTATATTAATAAGAAAGCATAATGATTCTAAATGTATTAGAGTTATGAATGAATGGTGGAGACAGCTACAAAAGTTTAGTAAGAGAGATCAAATGAGTTTAAATTATGTCCTATGGAAAAATTCAACTAAAAACTCTGAAATTTTAATACTTCCAGGAACACCGTATAATGATCCGTTTTTTTATTATGGGGGACATAAAACAGAAGGCTAATTGGAAAATCTTTTGGAAAATAAACATGCTCTGGAGTATCTCTTTTAATTGATATAGATTGAAATGAATGACAAATTAAAACAGTTAGAATCAAAATATAAAATAATACCAAAACCTGTTAGAGCTACATTATGGTTTACTGTCTGTAATTTTTTGTTAAAAGGTATTTCTTTTTTTTCAGGTCCTCTATTTACACGTTTACTTTCTGAAAAGGAATTTGGTACAGTTTCTTTATTTTACACATATGAGCAGATACTACTGATATTTGCTACTTGGGAAATACAAATAGGATCTTATCAAAAAGGATTATTCAAATATAAACAGGATATTCGGAGATATACAAGAGATACGGTTCTGCTAATCAATATAATGACCATAGTCGTTTTTGCAATGTTGTTTATCTTGTATAAATATGTTGAAAAGTATTTGGGCATGAATTTATTGTGCCTGTTTTTTTTGTTTTTATATTTGATTTTTCGTCCATCCTATGATTGCTGGCAACAAAGAATGAGGATGGATTATGAATATAAATTGCCTGTAATTTTGATAATAGTATATAGTCTTTTATTTGTTGTAATTCCAATATTAGCGCTTATGGTGTTTTCACCTACGGCAAATGTAAAGTTTATATCAGGGCTTTTGGTAGGGGTAATATTTTCATTCTCATTTTATTTTGTCAGTGTTTTTAGAGGGGGACGGGGTCTTAATAGAGGTAAATTTCAAGAGTATAGTAAATATAATATAAATTTTCAAGGACCATTTGTAATGCACAGCTTATCTTTCCTCATTCTTGCTCAAGCAGATAGGGTAATGATAGGGATGTTTACAGGGGAAGTAGATGTTGCACATTATAGTGTTGCGTATAGTATAGCTAATACAGTTATAATTCTTCAATCTTCTATTAATCAGTCATTACTTCCTTGGCTGTATCATAATTTGGAAGGTGAAAATTACGAGTATATTAGTTCAATAACAAAATACATTCTATTGGGTTTGGGCACAATGATTTTAATGTTCCTTTTGGTAATTCCGGAGGGGATGAAGATTTTATTTCCTCAAAGCTATATTGTTTCAATGTGGTGTATACCACCTATGTCGGCAGGAGTTTTCTTCATATTTTTGTACTCCCTATTTGTCAATTTTGAAAGTTACTATGAGAAAACTAAATACATCAGCTATGTCTCTGTCACATGTGCATTCGTTAATATTTTATTAAACTATTTTGGAATAAAGATGTTTGGATATATAGCCTGCGCATATACGACGCTTATTTCATACATGTTGTTTGCGATAGGGCATTATTATTTTATGAATAAGATAAAAAAGCAACTTGAAATCAAAAGTAATGTATTTGATATGAGATCGATAATTATTATAAGCTTTCTTTTTTTAGTAGGAAGTTTTTTAATTACCATGTTATACAAATATTTTTTAATCAGGTACTCAATTTTGGCTGTAGCATTTGCTATTGCATTTATTAAACGAAAAATTATTTTAGGGTTGTTATACCCGCGAGAACAGAAGAATTTATAAAGTTGTTAGATAATCATATTTCATTTGCACTGAAATATCTATGTACAAGGTGGCAAAAGAACGGAGATGATTATATCAGGCAATTATGTGATGGAGGAGGACGAAAATGATAAACGTATATCAGCCCAGTCTGGGCCGTGAGGAGCTTGACGCCATATCAGAAGTTTTTAAATCAAATTGGATAGGTAAAGGGCAGCTGGTCACAGATTTTGAAGAAAAATTTGCAGAGCATATTAAGGTAGGTAAAGAGCATCTCTTAAGCACAAATTGCTGTACAGAGGGGCTTTTTTCATCCATGCATCTTTTGAATATAAAGCCTGAGGATGAGGTTATAGTGCCGACTATCAGCTTTGTAGGCGCAGCGAATGCTGTGTGTGCCAACGGTTCCAAGCTGACGCTATGTGATGTTGACAAGAGAAGCCTGAATGTGAGGGCAGAGGATATAGAGAAAGTAATCACGCCAAAAACCAGAGCTGTGCTTTTGCTTCATTATGGTGGGATTCCATGTGACATGGATGACATTATGGCTCTTTGTGAAAAACATAATATTAAAGTTATTGAAGACTGTGCGGCAGGTGTATGCTCGTTTTATAAAGGAAAAGCCCTTGGCACGATTGGCGATATGGGTATGTGGTCGTTTGACGCCATGAAAATACTTGTATGTGGAGACGGAGGAATGCTTCACTTTAAGGATTCTAATGTGCGAGAAAAGGCGGAGAAATGGCTGTACTTCGGATTGGAAACAAAGAGTGGATACGAAAATTCAGTGGCGCAGAAATGGTGGGAGTTTGATATCAGTTCCTTCGGCCACAGAGCGGTCATGAATAATGTGAACGCAGCTATGGCATTGGAGCAGTTGAAGAAACTGCCGGTGTTCATGGAGAAAAGAAAAGCTGTTCATGAATTCTACGATAAGGAACTTGCACAGTATGATTGGATTGAAAGGCCGATGTCAATACCGGATGATTGTAAGACATCGTATTACTTTTATCATATTCAGGTTATTAATGGAAAGAGAGATGATTTGGCTGCTTTTTTAAGACAGAACGGGGTATACACGACATATCGCTACTACCCAATTCACAGGGTAAAAGGTTATGGCGTTGCGGGGGAATTTCCGAATGCTGACTATGCTTCGGATTGTACTTTATCTCTTCCAATACACCAGAGCATAAGCAGTAATGACTTGGGTTATATTGTGAGTAAAATAAAAGAATTTGATAATAAATTCTGTTAAATAACTGTTCTGTGAAATATACTCTACGACTAAAAGATTTGCACATAGTGAAGTGTTTTCATATAGTGAAGGTAAACAAAGCGGCAATTTTAGTCGCTGGGGATATGGGGATTTAGAGAAGGAGCCATAGTTTTGCAATGGGAATAAAACAGATTTTGAAGAAAAGTGCGTTATACAGGTTATACAGGAAGACGGATGTTATATGGAGGGGGTCAGGAGCAGGCTCACTGTGGAAATTTCTGACACATCCTGAAAGGATAAAATTTAAACTTAATCTAGAAAAGATTAGAAAAATAGATAAAAGATATGGTACAAATTTTCTAGGTGGAGGTTATGGAAGACTGGAGCAGAAAGAACTCGGAATACCTACTGAGAGGGCAAATGATTACAGTGGCTCTCCAACGGAGGTGATAAAGACCTTAAGTAAATATGATATAACGAAAGATGACGCCATTATTGATATAGGATGCGGAATGGGGCTTGCCATGTGGTATATGTCACAATTTTCGTTTGGCGAAATAGGGGGCATTGAACTTTCTGAAATGCTTATAAAAAACGCAAAGTCAAATTTATCAATTATGAAAAATAAAACTGGAAAGAAATGCAATTTTAAATTCTTCTCTGGAGATGCCGGGAAGTGGGATGGATACAAAGATTACAATTATTTCTATATCTATAATTCGCTTCCGAAACAAGTGATGGAGGAATTTGCAGATAGGATTGAACTTAGTCTAAAAGAAAAAGAAAGGGATATCATAATCATGTATCTTATGCCTGAGTTTCCAGAGGTGTTAATGAAAAGAAAGTGACTTCAATTGGTAAGTAAAGGAAAAGCTTCTGAAATAAGGAATGGTATGTGGATTTTTGAGAACCGATAAGATAGATATCGGTGAGCATTTCGGCTTACATGATCTGTTGCTCAAAAGGTAAATCGAATAAAAAAAGTGTAACCTGAATGATTTGTAACAGGTTGTGTATATGGAATGTTGAAAAAGAAGCTTATTGGTGAATAAAATGAAAAAAGTCGTACTTATAGCAGGAAAAAAAGATGAAAACGAGTTAATTTATAGAAACATCAATTCTGTAAATGATGCACAAGTTATTTTTCTTTCACTAGGGAAGATTTTTGAAAATATATTTACAATAAAAATATTAAAGACGCTTAGTGATAAGAATATTATTAATCGATTATGTTCTCAATACATTAGTTTGGGTTATAAAAAGTCTATATTTGACAAAGTACAATTTGCTTCAAATGATGAAATATATTTTATAGTTATGGCGAGAATTTACGAAAAATATGGAAATTCAATTCTTAAATTTCTTTGCAGGAAATTTAAGAATTGTCATTTGTATTGCTATATGACAGACATTGCGAGTTCATTTATGGTATCAATAGAAACATTGCGCAGAAACTTTGAGAGGGTGTATACATTTGACTTTAAGGAAGCTGAGAAATATTCATTGTTTGTTTGTCAGGAGCCATTTGAGTATATTGAGGTTGAAGCCGATGAAATGATTGAACAGTGTGATGTAACATTTGTTGGGAAAGCAAAAGATAGACTGGATTATTTATTGAGAATATATGAGGCGCTAAAAAGTGCAGGATTAAAGTGTAAATTTTTTATCTATGGGGTTGATGAAAAAGATCAGAAATATTCAAGTGAAATCGTTTACAATTACTATATGCCTTTTTCGGAGGTCCTTCAAAGAGTATGTGCTTCGAAAACGGTTCTTGAAGTGATGCAGGGAGACGGATATTCACCGACAACCAGGTATCAAGAAGCAATGATATACGGGAAAAATTTATTGACAGATTGCAAGGGATTTGATGGTGTACATTATGTTGCAGAGAATAATATACAAATCATAGATCGTATAGATACAATAGATTTTACTTTTTTGGTAGAAGAGCATACATTTGATAAAGATAAATATAAACAATTTTTTTCACTTGCAAATTTTATAGATACATTTCGCATTGAGGACGAGTAAGCAAGTCGGGAATGTCAATATTTAAGGAAACAACGTTGCTAATCACCGGCGGCACCGGCTCGTTTGGCCACACCGTCTTAAAACATTTTCTCCATACAGACATTAAAGAAATCCGCATTTTCTCCCGGGATGAAAAAATGCAGGACGATATGCGCCATGAATTACAGCAATTTCATCCAGACCATGCAAATAAAGTGAAATTCTATATTGGGAATGTCAGAAATCCACAATCGGTATGCGATGCCATGCCGGGGGTGGATTTTGTATTTCATGCAGCAGCATTAAAACAAGTTCCAAGCTGCGAGTTTTTTCCGATGGAAGCGGTAGAGACGAATGTGATAGGGACAAATAATGTCCTTCACGCGGCGATAGAAGCAGGGGTAAAAAGGGTTGTCTGTCTTAGTACGGACAAAGCTGCCTATCCAATCAATGCGATGGGGACAAGCAAGGCGATGATGGAACATGTAGTCCGTGCGAATGCCAGGGTAGCGGCGGAAAGGAGCGGTACTGTAATCTGCTGTACGCGTTATGGGAATGTCATGTGCAGCCGGGGTTCTGTCATCCCGCTATTTATTGAACAGATAAAGAGCGGAAGGCCGGTTACAATCACAAATCCTGATATGACGCGTTTCCTTATGAATCTGGACGAAGCGGTTGACTTAGTTGAGTTTGCGTTTCGGAATGCCAATCCGGGCGATTTATTTATTCAGAAGTCAGACGCAAGTACGATTGGCACCCTTGCAAAAGCAGTGCAGCAGCTATTTGGCGATACCGGGACCAATATCATCGGAACCAGGCACGGAGAGAAATTGTATGAAACCCTTATGACGAAAGAAGAGGCTTTAAGGTCAGAGGACATGGGTGGTTATTACCGGGTTTCGGCGGACAATCGGGATTTAAATTATGATAAGTATTTTACGCAGGGAGAGGTGGCTACAGGGGCGGAAGAACCTTATACTTCTCATAGTACAAAACGTTTGGATGTAGAAGGCGCAGTAGAAAAAATATTAGCCACAGACTATGCAAAGGCAGCATTAACAGAGGCAAAGATAAGGGGTAAAGATGATTGAAGATATTGATAACGGGAAGTAATGGCTTCGTTGGGAGTAGCTTTGTTTGTAACTTAAAAGAAATGTATGACCGAGAAAAGACAAAAGTTTTTTTTGCCATTGTTCTTTTATTGATTCTTTTAGCAACTTATAAATATGTTTCAAAAGGAGATGCATATAACTATGAGATAGGCTGGAGTGGTGAAAAAACAGAAGTTTCAAACAATGTAATTGCACAAGATATTATCTTAGATCCAAAGGCTGATTGGAGTTATTATTCCTATGAGATTTATATTTATGTGGAAAATAAAATTGAACAAGGGCTATTGGAGGCAAAGCTGATTCAGGAAGAAAAAGTGATAGATTCCGTACAGATTAAGCCGGTATATTTAAAAACGGGATGGTATGTTTTAGACAACCTGGATTATTCAAAATTAAACCCAGGAAGGGCCACGATACAGTATAGTACTGTAAATACGGATTATCCTATTTATCTTGGGACTAGGCAGAATATATATAATATACCTAACTGTATCATTAATGGACAGGAAACAAGCTTTGTACTTGCACAAAGATACCATATAAATTATAACAATCTTGAATATAAATTAAGACTATTGATGTATGGCTTTTTCACATTGCTTTGCATCACAGCTTCTTATATTGTGTTAACAAGGGATGACAATAAAAAAACAGCAAATATCATTCGGATTATTCTAATAGCATCCCTGTTCTGTTTAACTTTTATATACGACAGTTCATTGATTATGAGTCCGACATGGGCTGAAGAAGTTACGAACTTTATGGAGGCTGGTTATACGAGGACTGTCCAAGATAACATCTTGCTTACGGATGCCGGATATTTGCCATTATTTCAAAGGCTTATTTCGTTATTTTGTATAAAGTTCCTGAAACTAAAAGCTTATGCATCTCTGTACGCTATGCAGTTGATTGCATATTTGGTAACCGGGATTGTATTATCATTTTTTGTAAAATACCAGTTTCGGTATTACTTTGAATTGAAGTATAGGTATTTGCTTTCGATGGTTTTTATGATGCTTGTTATACATAAAGAATCGGGGGCATTTATCAACTTTGCAGGATATGGAATCCTTATCATTTTCTTCTATTTTCTTTGCGACAGCAAAGAATGGTCAAGGACGGAATTTGTTTTACTTTGCGTATTTTCGTGTTTAGTGACTATGTCAAAAGGTAGCTATGTTACACTGCTTCCTTTTATGATCTTGTGTATGGCAATGTTTTTTAAAAACTATTCACGTAGGGACTTTATTTTTTCAATTGCATGCGCAGCGGGTGCTTTTTTACAGTTGATATTTTATTTGAGAACTGACGCTGGTGCATGGATTGACAGAAATGAATACAGTGGAATAGACGCCTATTATTTGAAGCTTGTTATCCAATCGTTGATCGATGTTCCAAACAAGCTGCTTGGCATATTTGCAGACCATATTAGCATATTCGATGGTATTTCATGGTTTGTCATTATCTCCTTTTGGACGTGGGCCGCGGTTTTATTTGTGAGAGAAGTTTTATTCAAATGGATTTCGAAAGATAAAATCAACAAAAATATACAGTTGATTTTTATGGCAATCATTTATATTACGGCGCAGTCCTTGTTTTTGGGGATCAGTATTTATGGGGTTTCCCTCCAGCATATCATGCATGATAATTTTTGGGCATTTGCATATTTTGAAATTGCGAGCAGACATGAAGTACAAATATTTATTGCATCTGCCATGTTTTTTGCCGTTTTAGCCAAGCAGTTTATGAAAAATAATGTAAAAGGATGCAAAGAAATTGCCATAACAGCATTATTGGTTTGCGTCATAATGTCACAATCAAGATTTCAAATCAAAGGGGTAGGGAATGATGATTATGTTTCTGCAAGGACAAACTTTGCTGAATTGGATGCAGAAGTTGAATTGTTTAAAAAGTATGAAACGAATGAAGTGCTGGCAATTCCAATACAGCCGAATAGTTGGATATGCGTGAAAAATGCGGATCTTTATTGTTTTGGAGAAGACCTAAACAGGTGGGGGGCCAGATGCGTTCCAACAGAAGAACCACAAAGTGGCTTATTCCCACTTGGCAACTATAAGGTTGATCCTGTTTGCGAAATATATCAGATATTCATAAAAAAACAGAATATAATTAACCGTTCTAACTACCAGGTGGTTTTATACGACATTTCCGGCAATGAAATATACAGGCAAAGCCAGGACAATATAAATTACCAGCTAATCACATCTTTTACATTTGATAAGCCGATCTCTCATGTTGGAACAGCAGAAATCTTGGATTCAGAAGGCAAGCAGGTATTTATCGAAAATTCCATATATGTGACGACAAAGGCAGGAAGCCGGTTTTTAATGGAGTGAATGTTGTGAAAGAATTTGAAAGAATGTCAAAATATGCTGGAATGAGAGAAGACCTTGTCCAGGCAGGCGGGGGTAATTCTGCATATAAAATCGAGCCTGGCAGGATGGCGGTTAAAGCTTCGGGATACCAGCTTGCAGATGTTACAACGGAAAAAGGTTATGCAGTCATTAATCCGCAGATTATAAAGGAAGCATTTTTGAATCGCAATGATGACAATGCAATAACAGAAAGAGAATCAAAAATAATATTATCGGAGGCATATATAGAAGGCGCAAGGCCGTCGATAGAAACTTTTTTGCATTCTATCTTGGGAAGATATTCCTTGCATACACACCCGATTGTAGCAAATGCATTAACTTGCAGAAAAAAAGGAGAAAAGGAAATCAGGTCATTATTTCCGGATGCGCTGGTTGTTCCATATGCAACGCCAGGGGTTGCATTAGCGAAGGAATATTTTAAAGCCTATCAAGCATATACGAAACAGCATATGGCTGAACCGAAACGAATTTTCCTTATGAACCACGGATTCATTACAAGTGCAGATACCGCCGATGAAGTAATTGCAATTACAGAGGAGGTTACGAAAAAAATAGAACAGTTTTTAGAAGTTGATTTTTCTGGGTATCATGATATCTCCATCATCCAGTCCATGTATGGAAGCGGCATTGTATGGAAAGTGGCAGACGCAAATGTTATCCACGCATATATGGAATTCGATGGCATATGGGATCATGCATTTTGCCCGGATTGCGTAGTATTCCTGGGAAAAAGTATGTATCAAACAAATGATCTGTCTGATTATAGGTCGTTTGCTGATTTTGTAGACCAGAATGGATATCCGGCGGTATTTATTACAGGGAGGTGCCTTTACATTCATGCGGACTCTGTAAAGAAGGCTTTGGAAATACAGAGCGTATTAAGTTTTTGTGCCCAGGTCATGTGTTTAAATAAAGGGGAAGCATGTGAAATGCTTTCGGAAAAAGAAAAAAACTTTTTGTTAAATTGGGATGCTGAGAAATACAGGAAAAGTATGAAGTAAAGGAGACTGCTAACATGCGAATTATAATACCGATGACAGGATACGGTTCCAGATTTGTTGCCGCTGGATACAAAGAATTGAAACCATTTATCAAAGTGCAAGGGAAGCCTGTGTTACAGTGGGTGGTAGATGGGATGTATCCAGCAGAAGAAAACATCGTATTTGTGTGCAGGCAGGAGCATTTAGACCATATACAAGGAATGGAACGTCAGTTGAAAGAAATCGCGCCAACTGCAACGATTTTCGCCATTAAAGATTGGGTAAAAAAAGGCCCGGTATACGATATTTTAAGGGCAGCTGATTATATTGACGACAATGAGCCATGCATCATCAATTATTGCGATTTTTATATGACATGGGATTATGGAGGCTTTGTCCAGGAAACCATAAAGAGAGGATGCGACGGGGCAATTCCCTGCTATACCGGTTTTCATCCCCATTTGATGGTTGAAAAAAATTACTACGCGTCTTGCCTGACGGATGAGGACGATTATTTAATTGAGATAAGAGAAAAATATTCTTTTGAGGAAGATAAGACGAAAGCGAAGCATTCACCGGGAGTTTATTACTTTAAGGATGGGGCAACTTTAAAAAAGTATTGCCAGGCTCTTGTGGATGCACAAGACAGCATAAACGACGAGTTCTATGCGAGCCTCTCATACAACTATATGGTGAAGGATGGCTGCAAAGTTTGGGCGCCAACAAATGTGGATAAATTTTGCCAGTGGGGTACGCCGGAGGACATGGAAGAGTATGTATTTTGGACAGAATGTACAAGGGGGTTTTAGCATGAACATTATTATGCCAATGGCTGGCGCAGGCCAAAGGTTTGTAGATGCTGGATATCAAATCAGCAAGCCAGCGTTACCGATAACGGATCGGAGGACGGGAAAAGATTGTCCGATGGCAGTTTGTGCAACCATGGATCTGCCCGGCGTAAAAGATGATGGTGCAAACGTAACCTACATAGACCTGCCGTCTCATAAAGAGGATGGCGTTGAAGACGCGATCCGGAGGCATTATGCGAACGCTTCCTTTATCACAGTTGACAAATTAACGGAAGGGCAAGCCTGCACCTGCCTTTTGGCAAAAGAAAAGATAAATAATCATGAGCAGCTATTAATTGCAGGTTGCGATAATGGAATGGTAATAGATAAAGGAAAGTTCTATGCAATGACGAAAGAATGCGATGTTTTGGTTTTTACGTTCCGGCACAACCAGGCCGTTTTAGCAAACCCAAATGCATATGGCTGGATGATCGTTAGTGATGGAAAGGAGTTTAAGGTGGCCGGGGTATCCATGAAGCAAGCGGTATCTGATCAGCCGATGGAAGACCACGCTGTCGTGGCTACATTCTGGTTCAGGCATGGGAGTGACTTTGTCAGGGCTGCGGAAAAAATGATAGCTGAGGATGACCGGGTCAATCATGAATTTTATGTGGATGAGGTGATGAAGCACTGCCTGGAACTTGGTTTGGATACAAGGGCATTTGAAATTGACAGGTATATTGGATGGGGGACGCCGGCAGATTATGAGATATATCAAAAAACCATAAGATATTGGCATGAATTTACATCAGGAGATGGCTTTTTGGTGAAATAGCAAGATTGGGCATAGAGGATAAGGATGTGTTGAAAGGGATCATGAATGTCAAGGGCAAGCAGATATCGAAATATACAATATTTATTGCTGTTGTTACTTTGTCCAAGCTTTTATTAATGGGGATTTGTTCGTCAGGTTACCAAAACCAGTTGTTTATGCCATTTGTTGCAGATTTTGTAACAAATGGGGGGGCTGTATATCAGAGATTTTATGATCGTGGAATTTTAGATAGTTTCCCATATCCTGCTGGAATGCTTTTGATCCAGTCTGTAGGAATGGCTGTAATAGGACTGTTCCATGTAAAAAGCTTGTTTTGGACTAATTTTATTTTTAAGTTCCCTAGTTTTATTATAGATATAATTGGATTATATGTGCTTTCAAAAACATATGCCGGACAAAGGAGATATGCCGCAGTATTTTACTATGCTTCCCCGATTGTTATTTATGGCGTCTATATGCATAGCCAATTAGATTTAATACCAACGATGCTGATGTTCTTTGCAATTGTTCTCATAGCGTCAAAGAAAAAAAGAAGGTATTTGTTTGGGACATTCTTAACGATTGCTGCACTGTTATGTAAATTACATATATTAGCAGTTATACCAATTGTTGTTTTCTATATATGGAATAGGGACGGCTTAAAGATAGCGTTAAACTATTTTATAGCTGTGATGATGGGCGCCTTGCTTGGAATTTTGCCTTTCCTTTCGGAAGGGTTTGTCCAATGCGTGCTTTTAAATAAGGAACAGGGGATTTTACTGCAAGTATTTTTCCAAGTTGCGTCTGTACGGCTGTATATTCCAATCATTATGGTGCTGGCGGTATATTTGCTGGCGTTTAAGCTTGCTTTCATAAATGCAGAACTTTTTATGAATTTATGTAGCATGATTTTTGCGGTATTCCTTGCTTTTTGCCCTCCAATGCCAGGATGGTATGTATGGATCATTCCGTATGTGGTATTGTTTTTTATAAATGTTGACCAGGAAAAATATAAAAATATGGTGATATATGCAGCTATGAATTTGCTTTATCTGGCTTACTTTGTCACATGCCATAGCAGGCAGCATGTAGATTTATATATATTCAATAGAGATATGTCATTTTTGAAAACCGACAATGGCACCGTTATTAATTTTTTGTTTACACTTTTATCTGGAACCCTTTTATATGTTATTTTTTCAATGTACCAGTTGAGCATCGTCAATAATTCTTTGTATAAAAGAAAAAACATGCCGTTTACAATTGGAATTGCTGGGGACAGCAGGACGGGGAAGTCTACAATGATTACGTTAATCCAGACGTGCCTTGGCTGGAAGCATTTATCTTTTATAGAAGGCGACGGGGACCACAAATGGGAAAGGGGAGATGAATACTGGAACAATTATACGGCTTTAAACCCTAAGGCAAATTATTTATATAGGCAATCGGAAGATTTAAGGCAAATTAGACAGGGGTGTTCTATTGCGAGGGTTGATTATGACCATAATACTGGGAGGTTTACTGGGAAGAAAAAAGTCACTGTAAAAAAATATATGGTCTTATGCGGCCTGCACCCAATGTATCTGCCCCAGACACGGAAATACCTTGATCTAAAAATCTATATGGATACGGATGAAAAATTGAGGCGGTACTGGAAGATAGAAAGGGATACGCGCAAAAGAGGGTATAGCAAAGAAGCAATCGTAAAGCAGATCGAGGAACGTATGTCTGATGCTGTGAAATATATATATCCACAAAAGCAATTTGCAGATTTTGTTGTAAAATATTATGACAACAGCCTGCCAGATTATATGGCTGATAGCCACAATGTGAAGCTGGGGCTTCAATTGACGATAAGCGCGGCGGTTAATGTAGAGCCGTTGATCGATGAAATGAAGGAACTTGGGATAGAGGCCGACTATGATTATTCAAACGACCTGGAAAGACAGATCATAGATATTGATGCTGGCGATTTGGAAAAAATGGTTATCCCGGTAGAAAAGGTCGCAAATAGGATAATTCCTCAATTAGATGAAATAACACGCGAAGATCTGACAGGAATTACAAATGGCATAGATGGCATTGTGACGTTATTTCTTTTATTGCTGATCAGCTATAAGATGCAGGGAGAAGTAAATGGTTAAAGGAGGATCTTTGATTTGGATCATGCCATAAAAGAAATTTTAAGATTTTCAGTTGGTGGCGGAAGCGCAGTCATTGTGGATGCAGTCTTTTATGCATTCATGAAGCAGAGGATCGGTTTGCATTTGTCCAAGGCCATGTCATATATGGCAGGGGCGGCCGTAGGTTTCGCGATTAATAAATTATGGACTTTCAATAGTAAAAGATTTAAAGTGATGGAGGTGTTAAAATATATCACCTTATACATTTTTTCCGCTTGTGCCAATACGATAGTGAATAAAGCTCTATTGCATTTGGCCATTAATACAGTATTTGCGTTCTTATGCGCAACAGCAACTAGTACGATTATCAATTTTTTGGGACAAAAATTTATAGTATTTAAAAAAGATAAACAGCAAATTTGAATCGAGGAGGATGCCAGCCATGAAACTTTCTATCGTTGTGCCCTGTTATGATGAGGAAAGGAATATTCCATTGATATTAAAACGGTTGTCAGATGTGATAACAAGAGAAGATATAGAAGTTATTTTCGTGGATAATGGCTCTACAGACGGATCTTCTTTGGTGTTGGAAAAATTATTGCCGATGTACCCGTTTGCCAGAAGCGTAAGGGTCGAAGTGAACCAAGGGTATGGATATGGGATCATACAGGGGTTAAAAGCTTGCAATGGGGAATTTGTAGGATGGACACATGCCGATATGCAGACGGATCCGGCTGATTTGATAAAAGCTTTGAAAATTATTGAGGAGAATGGAAGCCCGAAGGAGATGTATGTAAAAGGAAATCGAAAAGGCAGGCCATTATTTGACCAATTTTTTACTAGTGGCATGAGCTTGTTTGAAACCTTGTACATGGGGGTAAAACTGCATGATATTAATGCCCAGCCAAATGTGTTTTGCAAGGGCTTTTTTGAAACATGGAAGGAACCGCCAAAAGATTTCGCGCTTGATTTATATGCCTTATATATGGCAAAAAAGAAAAAAATGAACATAAAGAGGTTTGATGTAGCTTTTCCAGAAAGAATCTATGGGGAAAGCCATTGGAACAATGGCAGCATAAAAGTGAAATGGGAGTTTATAAAAAGGACATTGGTCTATAGCATGAAATTAAAGAAGAATGGGATTAGGTAAGTGAAACTTAGGGGGCAGGGTATGCAATTTATAGCACATAGAATTAATACAATTGAAGAATTAAGGCGGTTGCCATCGGAATATGGAGCAGAATTGGATTTGAGAGATGGATTAAATGGAAGGGTATACATTCAGCATAACCCATTCGAATCAGGGGAAGATTTTGAAGAATACTTAAAGAATTATCATCATGGGACGATGGTATTGAATATAAAGAGCGAGAGGATAGAATTTCAGGTTTTAGATATGCTTAGAAAGTATGGAGTAGGGTCGTATTTCTTTTTGGATTCATCGTTTCCCATGATTTGGTTGATGAGTAATCAAGGGGAGAGGAATATTGCCTTGAGAGTATCAGAAATGGAAGGATTGGATACAGCTAGGAATATGGCAGGAAAAGTGGAGTGGATTTGGGTTGATTGTTTTTATAAAATTCCAATTGGGAAAGAGGAAGCCGACGAGTTGAAAGCCCTTGGATATAAGCTATGCTTGGTGTCGCCAGAACTTCAGGGGAGGGATGGCGAGATTGAAGAATATAAACGGCAGGTTTCTGAAATTGAGATGCAGTTTGATGCTATATGTACAAAGTCCTATAATATAGAGAGATGGAAATAATTGGGAATCCATGATTGTCCGCTACAGCGTGCCCGATGGTTATGCGCCTGATTTTTGGGTTGGGCAAATTTGTTCAGGCGAAACGCAATATTTGGTAAAGGTTGTGTCCGATGTAATGAAAGAAGTGATGGATGCAGAAATTTAGAGATAAGGAACTGTAAGTGAATAATATGATAAACTTGCAAAATAATAAAGGAGTGCAAAGAATGGTCAGTTTTAACAACGCAACACTTCTAATCACCGGCGGCACCGGCTCGTTTGGGCACACCGTCTTAAAACATTTTCTCCATACAGACATTAAAGAAATCCGCATTTTCTCCCGGGATGAAAAAATGCAGGACGATATGCGCCATGAATTACAGCAATTTCATCCAGACCATGCAAATAAAGTGAAATTCTATATTGGGAATGTCAGAAATCCACAATCGGTATGCGATGCCATGCCGGGGGTGGATTTTGTATTTCATGCAGCAGCATTAAAACAAGTTCCAAGCTGCGAGTTTTTTCCGATGGAAGCGGTAGAGACGAATGTGATAGGGACAAATAATGTCCTTCACGCGGCGATAGAAGCAGGGGTAAAAAGGGTTGTCTGTCTTAGTACGGACAAAGCTGCCTATCCAATCAATGCGATGGGGACAAGCAAGGCGATGATGGAACATGTAGTCCGTGCGAATGCCAGGGTAGCGGCGGAAAGGAGCGGTACTGTAATCTGCTGTACGCGTTATGGGAATGTCATGTGCAGCCGGGGTTCTGTCATCCCGCTATTTATTGAACAGATAAAGAGCGGAAGGCCGGTTACAATCACAAATCCTGATATGACGCGTTTCCTTATGAATCTGGACGAAGCGGTTGACTTAGTTGAGTTTGCGTTTCGGAATGCCAATCCGGGCGATTTATTTATTCAGAAGTCAGACGCAAGTACGATTGGCACCCTTGCAAAAGCAGTGCAGCAGCTATTTGGCGATACCGGGACCAATATCATCGGAACCAGGCACGGAGAGAAATTGTATGAAACCCTTATGACGAAAGAAGAGGCTTTAAGGTCAGAGGACATGGGTGGTTATTACCGGGTTTCGGCGGACAATCGGGATTTAAATTATGATAAATATTTTGTGCAGGGAGAGGTGGCCACAGAGGCGGAAGAACCTTATACTTCTCATAATACAAAACGTTTGGATGTAGAAGGCACAGTTGCAAAAATATTAGCCACAGACTATGTAAAAGCAGCATTAACAGAGGTAAAGAAAGATTGAAGATTTTAATTACAGGCAGTAAGGGCTTCATTGGGAGCAACCTTTTTTGGAATTTAAAAGAAATCAGGGATGGGAAAAACAGGGCAAGAAGCGAGTTGTCCATAACAGAGATCTATTGCTATGCCCATGGCGATGCGCTACAGGAATTAGAGGATGCATGTAAGCAGGCAGATTTTGTATTTCACTTTGCAGGTGTGAACAGGCCGAAAGAATCCTCGGAATTTATAGAAGGTAATTTGGGGTTCGCAGAAATTTTGTTAGATACATTGAAAAAAGTGGGCAATACTTGCCCTGTTATGTTTTCCAGTTCCATCCAGGCATCACTTGCGGGCCGTTTTAAAGATTCCGAGTATGGCAGGAGCAAGTTAGAAGTGGAAAGGCTTTTTTTCCAGTATGGGCAAAAAACGGGGGCTAAAGTCTTAGTTTACCGTTTCCCTAACGTTTTCGGCAAGTGGTGTAAGCCGAATTATAATTCGGCAGTTGCTACGTTTTGCAATGCAATAGCCAATGGCCAGGAGTATACGGTAAATAACCCGGATACAGAGTTAGAGCTTTTGTATATAGATGATCTTATGAATGAAATGCTGGACGCATTGGAAGGCAAGGAGCATCATTGTGAATATCCTTTGGATGGGAACCTGAATGGTTTAGAGGCAGTGGAGAGCCCAAACGGCCAATACTGCTATGCCCCAATTACACACCGCACCACGTTAGGTGAAATTATTAGATTGTTAAAATCGTTTAAGGCAATGCCCAAAACCCTTTTTATGCCGGAAATGCCGGATGGTTCTTTTTCTAAAAAGCTATATTCTACTTACTTGTCCTATCTTCCAAAGTCGAAAATATCATATTTTCCGAAATCAAATGTGGATAGTCGCGGAAATTTTGCAGAACTGCTAAAAACCCTAAATTGCGGCCAGTTTTCTGTTAATGTTGCCAAGCCAGGCATTACGAGGGGGCAGCATTGGCATAATTCAAAGTGGGAGATATTTATTGTTGTCAGCGGGCATGGCTTAATCCAGCAGAGGCGGATTGGGACTGACCCCGAGACAGATAAACCGTACCCGGTTATAGAATTTGAGGTTACGGGGGAACAGATGAAAGCGGTACAAATACTCCCAGGTTTTACGCATAGTATTATAAACCTGTCAAATAGCCATGACCTGGTTACGGTTATGTGGGCAAATGAAGAGTTTGACCCTGGTCATCCGGATACTTTTTATGAGCCGGTAACCCAGTGATAAGCGCGGCGCTGTCACTGGTTTTTTTGGCTTGCGCGCTATGGGTGCGCTTTAATGGGCGAAAGTCCCGAACACGCCTAGGCAACGAGGGAGTGCATAGCTGAACAGCAAGGGTGTCCGCCGTGAGGCGGAATCTGAAGGAAGCTGTAGGCAACCCTTGGTTTGACGGACAGGAATCACATAATCAGTTGAGTAACGCTCCACTTCGTAGCCGGAGCAAACGTCTGTCGATGACTTCAAAGGCGGCAAAGGTAAAAGGGGGCAGAAAGGAAACAACGCATGGACACAAGTAGTCTTATGGAGAAGGTATTGCCGCAGTCCGGACAAAACCTAAAATACGGACACTTTTTATTTGCTCAAACTGTAGATTTCTATTGCATTGTTCATTACAAATATCTCCATTTGCTTTGCGAAAAACATAAATAAGACATGTACTTGCTTTCTCAGCTCCTCTTGAAACAAATTCAAAAAATCTTTGTAAAGTATAAAACTGAATGAATTCATCAACATTATCTTGATTGGATTCAAAGATATACACCGCCATGCCAGCGGAAACAATATTTATACCTCAACTTTTACCTTGATTAAAAAAATCCTAGTCATCCGTTATGCCTGTTGTGACTGTGGCTATGTGGGGAATTGAGTGGAAACGCAAAGTGAACGTGACGAGATCAAGCGCACGTTTGGGTAAAAAATATACAGAAGCAGACCGCCGCTATGGAAAACCGCCATATGCGGCGGTTTGTCTGTTGGAAGGCGGGGAAATCGGAGGCAATTATAGTTTTACAAACCTCTATCTTGACAAAAGGCTTTATCATCGCTATACTTATACATACCGGATAAATGTATGGAGGTGATTTGAATATGGCTCGCAACAAATATCCCGAAATAACAGTAGAAAAAATATTAGAGGTATCACAGCGGCTTTTTCTTACAAAGGGATATGACAACACTACCATTCAGGATATTGTAGATGAACTGGGTGGACTTACAAGGGGGGCAATCTATCATCATTTTAAGTCAAAAGAAGAAATCATGGACGCTTTAACGGATAAAATGTTCCGCGAAAATAATCCATTTGATAAAGTGAAAAAACAAAAGGATTTAAACGGGCTACAGAAAATGAAAATGGCAATGTCATTAAACCAGTTCGACAAAGAAAGGGTGAACCTTTCGTTACAGGCAATGCCTATTCTGAAAAATCCACGCATTTTAGCTGCGATAATTGAATCTAACAGGCAGGCGCTTAGTCCGTTTTGGCTGGAACTT
Source organism: uncultured Eubacterium sp. (assembly GCA_947385775.1). Classification (GTDB taxonomy): domain Bacteria; phylum Bacillota; class Clostridia; order Lachnospirales; family Lachnospiraceae; genus Eubacterium_J. The sequence continues at coordinate 71,847 of CANDMI010000008.1, forward strand.
CTCATAGAGGGCAACGAGGACGGTTCTATCCATACAGGCTATGCCAAGGAACTATCTGAATTGATACCTTTGTTTGATTTATGGCTAACACCGTCAATTTATCCGGCAACCCCGGAAGAAATATATCATAAATTTATATTTATCAAAGAATTATTTGATAAAATGGGACTTCCGCTGATTGATGATGAAATCATGGAAGATGTAAAGAAAACACTGATAAGCATGGGCGAAAGCTAATAAGAAAAATAAAACCGCCTTTTTACGGGCAGTTTTATTTTTTACCATATACATACAATTAGTCGGTATGCAAAGAGGGTAATTATGAGTAATGAATAAGCTGTATCAACAAAGCGGCTCACAAAAACTTTTAGCGGAACAGAAGTCATACGAGGTTGCAATATATCTGTTGAGAAAGGCCGTCCAAAATAATCTGGAAGTGTTACGCCGTACAGGCAGCTTAGTTGAAACGCGTGTACCGTTATTTCCATGCTGCTATAACGGCATAGTATTCACTAGTTTGCGTTATCAAGTAAAAAACAAGGAGGTATAAAACTGGAAATGAATGTGGTTTTTTTACATGGGTTAGGGCAATCCCCCTCAAGCTGGAATGAAACAATTTCATGCCTGCCCGAAGATATAAAGGCATACTGCCCTAACTTGTTTGATTTCAGTACGGACAGAGCGATAACATATAAGAATATATATCTTTCCTTTGAAGAATATGTTGATAAGTTTTCCGAACCTGTAACGATTTGCGGCATTTCATTCGGTGCGGTTTTGGCATTAAACTATTGCATTAACCATGTTGAAAAAGTTCAATCTTTGATATTGATTGCACCACAATATAAAATGCCGAGGCTGCTTTTAAAATTTCAAAATATTATATTCCGTATCATGCCGGAAAAATCTTTTTGGGGAAGCGGCATAAAGAAACAAGATATGATTCACCTAACCAGTTCAATGGTGACATTAAATTTTGAACAGGATTTAGGAAATATATTGTGTCCGACTTTGATTATTTGCGGGGAACGTGATTTAGCTAATGTTAAAGCAGCAAAGGCGCTGGCAAAAAATATTTACAATGCTAAATTATGTATCATTGATAATGCCGGGCATGAAATAAATATAGCAGCTTCTAAAAAGCTGGCTAATGCTATGAGTGGCTTTTTATAGGAAAAAGCGTTTATCTGTTAAGCTGCTTGGCGCTCTTCCTTGCCGGTGTCTAAATAATACTGCGCTTTTGCCAGGTCGTTGTTACCCCGCCGCCTGCAAAATAAACCAGAGCCTTGTTTTCGCTGCCTTTTTCTTTAGAATATATAAAAACTTGACTTTCAAAATCGCATATGCTATCCTTTTGAAAGAACATTTGTAACGCCAATATAATTGTATCATCATTTTTTGAAATGTCAACAGGAGGGCAAAAATGAAACAAAACCGGGAAAGTGTATCGCCGATGAGCAATGAAGGGAGAAATATTTATGTCATAGGGCATATCACTGATTCGCTTTTAAAGCTGTTAGAAGATAAAGAGCTTGCGGATATTTCCATCAGCGAACTGTGCGATCACGCAGGGGTGGGGCGCGCTTCTTTTTACCGTAATTTTAACAGCAAGGAAGATATCGTAAGGGCGTATATAAACGAGCTGTTTGACGAATGGAAAAAGGAATGGGAAAAACAAAACAGCCCTTCGCTTAGCCTTGGGATAGGCAGGATTTTCGAGCATTTTGAACAGCGTAAGGCGTTTTATAGCCTTTTGAACGAACGGCATTTAATCTATTTGCTAAAGGATGTGATCTTGGACACTTTAGAATTTCAGCCGGATCTGCCAAAGCCGGACGCTTATGCGAAAGCGTTTGTGGCATACGCCCTGTATGGATGGATAGAGGTATGGTTTCAAAGAGGGATGCGTGAATCCGCCGAGGAAATGAAAAAGCTGTTTGAAGATCAGGGCTTGTGAAAGGCGTGGAAGGAACTGTAACTGTCAAAAATTTGCGACTAAAATTTATAGTGGCAATCTGTCCAAAATTCTGCTAAAATAAATTTATCGTATCGTACAAAAATCCATATAGTTTGTGCGTTTCATTTAAATCATTACAGCAGGAGGACGGCATATGCAGTTGCAATCTATGAGAGACGAAGAAAAGCTAATCAACAAAATCTTATTCCTTTATATCGCGGCGGTCGGGGTTTCCGGATGGGGATTTGTCATGATCTTTTTAAATGGCGGCGTCCGTGAGTGTACGTTTCTTTTGACCGTAGCGGCGGCGGCAGCCACAAAGCTTTTCGAAAATGCGCTGGGAACCAGGGCGAAGTACGTATATGCCTGTATCCCGCCGACGCTTGGGGCGGTTACGGCGGCGGTTTCCTGCACAAACGCCAGCGCGGGCTATGTATGCCTGACCCATTATTATTTTGTGGCGACGCTTTTGCTGGTGCCGTACTATGAGCAAAAGCTGATCAAATTCAGTTACGTCGTAACATTGATTGTAAATGCAGGACTCATGCTTTTGTTTCCGGCAGGGTTTTTGAAGCTACATAGTGTAATTGGATGGATCTTTACCGCGATCGTATATACGATATTGCTTGCGGTCTGCTGCTTTATCAGCTATCGCGTGACGGCCTTGTTTGGCATGGTGGAGAAAAAAGAGGAGGCGCTGAAAAATGTGTTAGATCAGGTACAGGCGTTATCGGACGAGCTGTATACTGCGGGGGCGGCGTTATCTTCGGTATCGGATAACGAAAGCGCCTCCGCCCAGGAGCTTGCGTCTACGAGTGAGGAGCTGGTTGAGCGAAGCAACCGGTTAAGCTTAAAAACCGATGAAAGTATGGGCAATTTAAGTGAATTAAGCGAATGGGAAAGCGTAGTCGCCGACAATGTGGAAAAGGTAGAAAAAAATTCCAGGGATCTATTGCAACGGTCAAAGGAAAATGAGTCGTTTTTGAATGACCTGCATACGATGAATGGGGAGGTTTCCAGATCCATGGAAACGACGAATCAAATGACGCAGGAACTGTCCGAAGCGGTGAAGGAGATCGGCGTTACGTTAAACCTGATCAGCGACATTTCAAGCTCTACGAACCTTTTGGCGTTAAATGCGTCCATTGAAGCCGCAAGGGCGGGAGAGGCTGGAAGGGGATTTGCGGTTGTGGCGGCAGAGGTGGGCACGCTTGCAGGTAACACTCAGGAATCCTTAAAAGTCGTACAGCCGGTCATTGAGCGGGTGCAGCAAAGCGTGCGGCAGATTACGGCGCAGGTGGAGGAAAATTTTGAAAAGATGCATACGCAAAACGAATACTTGTCAAATGTTTTCCAGGGTATGAAGGATATGGGGGAGCTTTTGCATGTTTCCGTCGATGCAGTGGCGACAATGGGGGAAGCGCATTCTAAGCAGTCAGAGGTCATTCGACGGACGATCTCGATCAACCAGGATATTGCGGAAAGCATTAAAAGTGAAAATGAGCATTATAATTCCATTAATCAGATGGCGGAAAGCAACGCGAATGATACGACAAACATTGCGGTTCAGGCAGGGTCTATTAATGAAATGGTAGATAAGATGGCGGCGCTGTTAAAGCAGGAGTAGGCGCGGGAGACAGTCGTTACAGCTCTGCCCACGCGATTTTTGCTGCTCATATCGGCTGGCTGAACTGTAACGGCAGTTCCTTAAAAATCTGATTTATTCCTAATTAAATGGTTTGTAATTTTTCCAAATGGATGTTATAATAAAAAATGGCAATTAGCGGGATTTAAGGAGGATAGTATGGAAAATCAAATGGTATGGCATGACCGGTTTAACATCGGAGTGGAAGTCATCGATAAGGAGCATAGGAAGCTGTTTAGCATTATGAACCGGCTGCTTGCGTTTAGCGAGGATGAGATGAAAAGCCAGTGGGTATGCCAGGAAGGGATTAAGTATTTTAAAGGGCATGCGTTGAAGCACTTTACGGAAGAGGAAGTGTATATGGCTTCGATTGAATACGAAGGGTTTGAAACGCATCGGAGACTGCATAACTATTTCCGCAAGCATACGCTTCCTGCCTTGGAGGAGGAGCTTGAGAGCACAAATTACGCGCCGGATGCGGTAGAGCATTTTTTGGGCGTGTGCGCGGGCTGGCTGATCGGGCATACGCTGACGGAAGACCGGGCGATTACAGGAAAGGTTACGAGCCGGTGGAGCGAATTGATGCCAGAGGAGCAGCAAGACGCGTTAAAGCAGACCATTATTGAGATTTATCAGGGCATATTCTGCCGTGTGCCAAAGGTGATCAGCGAACATTACGGCGGGGAGAAGTTTGGAAAAGGAATTTATTACCGCCTGGCGTATATGATGGAGGAAGGCAAAAAATGGGAGGTTATGTTTGCGTTTGAAGAAAAACTGCTTTTGAACACCACAGGTTCATTGATTAGTGAAAAAAGTAACAAAATAAGCGCAATGTTAGTCAACGCCACCAGGTATATGGCAAGAAATTTTGTGGATCGCATCCGTTCGTGTTTCCCGTCGGTAAGCAACTGTGAAATAAAAGAGGAAAAACTGCTTACGTATGAACAATTCCACAGATACTTTGAAAAACAGCGCCCGCAGAGCAGCCTGTTACCTGAATCCGTGAAATTGGTTGTTTTATGAAGCCAATCCTAAATCTGATTGG
>CANDMI010000009.1 GCA_947385775.1 uncultured Eubacterium sp.
AAGAAAGAAAAGGAAAATCCATATATGAGGCTTCCGATTTCTGGCTGAAGCTGCCGGCTGGATGGGAAGACAGCTATATTACAGAAGAAGATGATTCCTGCGTAGCATTTTACGCTAAGAAATGCTATCAGGAGGATAAAAAGGGCTGGCTGTTTTCCATCATGCGGTTTAAAGACGACTCCTATCAGGAGATGCCGGCCTGGAAGCTGGCAGGCAGATGGAACGGCATGAACTACGTGGTTTCTATCCCAAAGTCAGTACCGCTGGAAGGCGTGCCGGAAGATGCGGTGAAGCAGTACCGGAAGCTTGCCGGGTCTGCGGAGAAAGCATTTTATACCATACAGCCATAGGAAAGCAGGACTCTTAAAAGACACAGCATAAATATCTGCTTTAACACAGACAGATACAATAAATCGCCGGGGATTGGGGACATGTGATATGCCTAAAACAGTATTAAGACTTGCCACAGCTTTCAGCTTTACAGCAGCTATAATAACAGGCATGCTGTTCCGCTGTTTTAACAGGGACATATACCTGACATTAGCTGTCACATCCGGCACGACAGCCTGGCATTTGGGTATAAGGCTGCTGGCCGGGCTTCTTTTTAATATTACAATGAAAAACCGGGCAGATTATACAAAAAAATGGTTTCAGCTTCGTTCATGGGAGAAGCCGTTATATCAGTTTTTGAATGTAAAAGCATGGAAAAATAAAATGCCTACATATAACCCGGAAACCTTTTCGCCCAAAAATCATACATGGGATGAGATCGCACAGGCAATGTGCCAGTCTGAATTAGTGCATGAAACAAACATGCTGCTCAGTTTTGCGCCGCTTATTGCTGTCAGATGGTTCGGATCATTTTATGTATTTTTGCTGACGTCTATAGGCGGCTGCATATTTGACCTTGTATTTGTTATTATGCAAAGATATAACAGGGCGCGTGTAATAAAGATCGCATTAAAGAAGCGGCAGATGCGCCATAACGAATAAGATTTCGATAAACAGACATTTAGACATAAAAACAAAGCTGCCCGCATATGGACGGCTTTATTTTTGTAAATATGTCACCGGACTTAGCTGTGCAGGGGGCTGATGCACTTCTGGAAAACAGCTTCCAGACAAGAGGCTGGGTGCATTCGGCATTGTCATTGCCAGCGCCTTTGGGATCGTGAATCCCCAGCTTATTATTTACAGTGCAGCGCTGGGACAGACCGCCCTTAGGATGCTAAGCAAAAGGTTACGGATTTAAGGCTGTTGCTTCGCACCCTGCGTGAAATGACAGATATTATGGAGCTTACTTACACCGTATCTTACATAAAAACTTCCTTATCTGGTGTTGACTAAGTGAATTTTCCTTTTTTTTCCGAAATATTCTGTGGTATGATTAATAAAAAAGAAAAAAGAGGATAACTTATATGCCAGAAAAACGGATTTTAATTATCGATGACGACGAAGACCTCTCCTGGGTCATAGCGGACATGCTGGAAAATTACGGTTATCAAACCGCGTGCGCAAAAACCGGGGAGGAAGCGTTTTCCATGCTTGCAGACCATACGTATCATGTGATCCTTCTCGACATAAACCTGCCCCATACAACCGGATTTGAGCTTTGTAAAGAGCTTAGGCGCACGTCCAACGTCCCGGTTATTTTTGCGAGCGCAAGGACGAAGGAGGAGGACCGCATCATGGGATTTGAGATCGGAGGGGATGATTACCTTCCAAAACCGTATTCCATGAAAGAGCTGTTAGCCAGGGTAAACGCGCTGGTACGGCGCGCTTATGGGGATGTGGGGCGAAAAAAGCCCGTGCGGTTTGGAAACGTGGAAGTGGATATCACGGCGCGGCTGGTTACAAAGCGCGGGAAAGCGGTGCCGCTTGCGTTAAAGGAATTTGATTTGCTGGCGTATTTGTGCGAGCATAAAAATACGCCGGTGCAAAAGCAGGAGCTGCTGTCTGAAATATGGGGCGCGTTTTCCATGGTGGAGCCGGCGACGTTGGCGGTGCATATCCGCTGGCTAAGAGAGAAGCTGGAGGATGATCCGGCAAAGCCGGTTTACATTAAGACGGTGTACAAGGTTGGGTATATGCTGGAGGGAGAAAAATGAAGCGAAGGCTGATCGGGATTACGATTTTATTTTCCATGATCGCGGTATTGGCGGCGGTTTTGATACAGGCGGATATGGGGCGGACGGACGCGGCGGAAAAAAGCGCGGGGCAGGCGGTCTTGTTAAATGAGGTCGTGCAGCTTGCAAAGGCGGGGGAGTGGGAGAGCGTTTCGAAAAAGGCCGGGCAGCTACAGGATTCTTTGCGCCAGCAGACGAAAGGGACGATGGAAAGCCGAATTTATTGGCTTAGCGGGATTTCGGTTTTGTTTTTCGTCATTGTTTTTGGATATGTGTATGCCGCTATTTTGCGCCCGTTTGGTAAAATGAAGGAATTTGCGGGGAAGGTGGCGCAGGGCAATTTGGATGTCCCGTTAGATTATGAGCGGTCGAATTATTTTGGGGAGTTTACCTGGGCGTTTGACAGTATGCGCCGGGAAATCACAAAGGCGCGCGCCTGCGAGCATGAAGCGATTGAAAATAACAAGACGGTGATCGCGACGCTGTCTCACGACATTAAGACTCCGATTGCTTCGATACGGGCTTACGCGGAAGGCCTTGAGGCGAATCTGGACGATACGGCGCTAAAGCGGGAAAAATATATCCGCGTCCTGCTGCGCAAATGCGACGAGGTAACAAGGCTTACAAACGACCTGTTTTTGCATTCCCTTGCGGATTTGGACAAATTAAAAATATCGGTGAAAAAAATGGAGCTGTGCGGATTTTTGGAAAGGGCGGCAGCGGAGCTTGGGGCGCAAAAGCACGACGTGCATTTTCATGCGCCCGCGTTTCCCGCTTTTGTGTCCGCCGATGAAAAAAGGCTTTTGCAGATTACGGAAAACCTGATCAATAATGCCAGAAAGTATGCAAGATCAGACATCGATCTTTTCCTGACGAAGGAGGATGGATCGATACAGATCCATTTTCGAGACTATGGAAAGGGGATATTAGATGAGGATATGCCGTTTATCTTTGGCAAATTTTACCGGGGGAAAAATTGCGGCGACGAGCAGGGCTCGGGACTGGGGCTGTATATCGTAAAATATATCGCAGATCAGATGGGAGGAAGCGTGCTTTTGCGCAATCACATGGATGGGTTAGAGGCGGTGGTAAGCCTGTGCGAGCTGGATGAATAAAGCTTAAAAAAATTGAAAAACCTATTGTAATTTGTTTTGTCATATGATAAAATAACACCTATAGTTAAACTATAATTGTTGTGCGAAAGGGTGGATAAGGTATGGACAAAGCAAAAAAAAGGACGCTGTCTGTCATAGGAATCCTTGCGGTAGTTGCCGTAACGGTGGCGGTCTGTTATGTTCTGTTTCATAAAAAGCCAGATTCCGGCTTACAGTTTGATGACAATGCTACGACTGGGATTTTGCCCGGCGTTGACATAGACCAGCGCAGAAAAGAACTGCAAGATAAATTAGACCGCAGCATGATCGCGTTTACGATCAATACATCGCCGGTTTTTTTAAACGGGACTTCAAAGGGAAATCTGCTGATCGAAAATCCGGGCAACAATGCGAAGCTGCTCCAGGTTCGGATCGTGGCGGATGAAACAGGCGAAGAGCTTTACACTTCCAAATATTTAAAACCGGGCACTTATATTGAAAACGCAAGATTGGACAAAGCGCTGGAAAAAGGCGCGTATCCTGCGACCGCTTATTTTATGGCTTATGAGGAAGAATCGGCGAAATATATCGGCCAAACCGGGGCGCAGCTTACGATCACAGTGCAAAATTAGGATTTGCGAAAAGAGTTCAGCAGGTTTTCTTCCTTATTAAAAGCGATAAACATACTATAACAAATGCAAAAGGAGGTACCATATGAAGAGAAAATCATTTTTGTTACAACTTGTGTTAGCCGCATCGATGTTATTTTCAACGGTTACATATGCCGCGGAAAAAGCCGTAGTCAGGGATATCCCGATCGGAGGCTCCGGGCAGATGGAGATGGTCGGAACAGTGGAGCCTACGCTTCTTTCGGTTACGATGCCGACTTTTGTGCCGTTTAATATCAGCAACAGCCTTTCTACACAAAATAAGGTTGTTTCACCGAGGATCCCTGTAAAAAATAATTCGAATGTGCCGGTTTCGGTGGATGTAGCTTATACAGCGGTAGATCTAAGCAAACTGGAAAATGCAACATGGAGCGACAACGGCACAGTAGGGCCAAACCAGATCGCGATTGGATTAAAGCAGGAAGAAGAAAAAGACGTGATGCCAACAGACCTGTCACAGACGCGGTGGTTAAAAGACAATCAGACGCAGAATATGAACGTTATGCTGCTTGACATCAACCAGGAAGGGGCAATGTACGTAGTCGGCACGTTAGGAGCGAGAGTCTCTGAAAACGCGGCGTTTAGCGTGACTCCAACGTTTGTTGTAAGCAGGACGTCCGGGGAAAATTGATGGATTGAAAAAGAAAGCGCATTTGTTATAGTATGTATCCATAAACAGAAATCTGAATAAAATACAAAACAGAAAGGATATCGTTATGGCCATTTATTTTGTAACCATTCTGGGCCTGACCGGGTTTGGATATCTCACAGCGGAAAAGAAAAAGAAATACTATCTGGCGGCAGTATTTGTTTCCTTTGTATTTTTAACCTCTTTTCGCTATGCGATCGGCTTTGATTATTTTTCTTACCGGAATATTTATCAAAGCGTTGCAGAATGGTCATTTCGCGATATCCTGCATTTTTATTGGTATGAGCCGCTTTTTTTTGTAACCTGTAAATTGTTTTCTCTAACGGGCCTATCTTTTCCGTTTTTTCTGACAGGGATCGATCTGTTTTTAGCGTTTTGCGCCGTATGGTTTATCGGACGCTATTCGAAAATGCCGTGGGTGAGCGTTTATTTTTATATTACCTTGCAGTTCTTGGCTTATAATATGAATCTGATCCGCCAGTCGATCGCGATCTGTTTTTTTATGTTTGCCTATCCGTTTTTGAAAGAAAAAAAGATCGTGCCATTTGCGATTTTGATATTTACGGGCGGCCTGTTTCATAATTCCTTATGGTTTATGGCGCCGTTCTTTTTCCTGTTGACCGTCCGTTTTTCCTGGAAAACAGCGCTTGCGCTTTGCGCGTCCGCGTTTGGCGCGTATGTTTGCTTTGAACCGGCGTTTGCGCTTATACAGCCCTATCTTCCAGACAAATATGCGGCTTATCCGGGGTCGTACTTTTGGTATGCCAGCGGTTTTGAATATGTAATCCCGTCTTTTTTGTATTTTGCGCTTTTGTGTCTGTTTCGTGGTAAGCTTTCGTTAGGCACTCGGTCGATTTATTTAAACAGCGCTTTATACAATCTGTTGATCAGCCTGTTTCTTACAAAGCATTTTATATTAGAACGGTTTGCCGTTTATCCGTTTACGTTTTCTTTGCTTGCGATTCCTGAAATACTCGCGGCTTACCAGAAAGAAGCGGCGCTTGAGGAGAGGTCTGTAAAAAAATACAAAGGCGCGCTGTCCTTATTTTTATTGTTTGGCATGGGTTATTTTTTGTTTGCGGCCGCGAAAGGGTTTCATAATGTATATCCGTATGTCAGTTTGTTAAAGCGCGCCTGAAAAATTTTATGAAAAAGATTTCATATAAAGGATGTATGTAAAAATTTTAACAAAAAGATTTCAAGTAAAAATTTGTGTAAAAAGCTTCCTGTCAAAAATTTCTTAAAGACTTCTTAATATCTTTTCTGCTAAAGTATTCCTATCAAAACAAGAAAGGAATCGCAAATGAAATCAACGATATTATCCGCAAAAGATTTATGTAAAAGCTTTGCCCACAACGGTGGGCAGGCGCATGTGCTGTCCCATGTGGACCTGGAGGTCTATGAAGGGGATTTTACCGTGATCATGGGAGCGTCCGGCTCGGGGAAGTCTACGATGCTTTATGCGTTAAGCGGCATGGACCGGGCGACGGCGGGGCAGGTTATTTACCAGGGCGCGGATCTGGTGACAATGAAGGAGAATAAGAAAGCAAGGCTGCGCTGCACGGAGTTTGGGTTTATTTTCCAACAGATGCATCTGGTGAGCAACCTGACGCTGTTTGAAAATATCGCCGTTCCAGGGTTTTTAGATAAACGCAGGCCCGCCGCGCAGGTAAGGGAGAGGGCGAAAGAACTGATGGAGCGGATGGGGATTGAAAAGATCGGCGGCCATCTGCCGGCGCAGGTGTCTGGGGGAGAGCAGCAGCGGTGCGCGATCGCAAGGGCTGTGATCAATTCTCCAAAGCTGATATTTGCAGACGAGCCAACCGGGGCGCTAAACCGCTCGAATACGAAAGAGGTATTAGATCTAATGACCGGGCTTAACCAGTCCGGGCAGAGCATTTTGATGGTGACGCACGACATGCAGGCCGCGCTTCGGGCATCCAGACTCCTGTATCTGGAGGACGGCCGGGTGGCGGGAGAGCTTGTAAAAGCGCCATACGAGCCAAAGGATGAAAAAAATATCGAAGCGCAGATTACGGCGTGGCTAAACTCTATGAAATGGTAAGCGGGAAAGATGTGAGATGTGATTTGGGAGGCGGCAATGGAGATTTTTACATATTTAAAGGCAAATATACGGTACAAAAAAGGAGCGTTTTTTCGCATTTTATTATTAATGGCGATCATATCCTGCGGGATTACCGTGGTGGCCAGCATCGTAAGCAATTGCGAAGGCAGTATGAAAGAGGCGTATAAAGACGCGGACAGTGGAGAGATTTTGGTGTTGATATCGGACCGGATGTATACGCAGGATTTAAAAAGCAAGCTTCAAGACCATACGCTTGTAAAAAAGGTGAAAGATAAGCGCTGCGTGTCTGTAAATGGCGGCGATTTAAAGCTTAGAAAAAACCATAGCCAGTATCAAAACAGCGTGTTTTTGACGGAGTTGGATAACGATGTAAAATTAATCCGGGAGGATGGATCGGGCTATCTGGAAGATACGGCGCCATTAAATAAAGGGGAGATTTACGTCCCAAAGGGTATGCTTACCAATCTGGACGGGCAGGTTGGAGATGTGTTAGATGTGGAAACGATCGGGGGCAGGCATTCCTTTACGGTAAAAGGGATTGCCTTAGAGCCGATGATGGGTTCTTTTACGATCGGATATAAGCAGATTTATATAAGTAAGGAAGATTTTAAACAGATGCTTATGGAGGTAAAAGAGGCGGAGACAAAGGAGCGGACGGCGGACATCCATTCCCTTATGATCTATCAGAAGGGGGACGGGCTTTCTGCGGCAAAGTTTCGGCGCAGGCTGAATCTGGACACCGGGATCACAGACCAGGGGATAGGCTCCCTTACGAGGGATATGTCCATGAATTTTTCGGGACTGGTCGTAAAGATCGGCGCGGGGATATTGGTGGCGTTTATCCTGCTTTTAACGGCAATCGTCCTGATCGCCATGGGACACAGCATTTCCTCGGGGATTGAAATGGACTATGTAAACCTTGGGATTTTAAAATCCTATGGGTTTTCGCAGGGGCGCATCCGTCTTGTATACGTCTTGCAATATATGATGACGCAGGCTTTGGGCGTAGCGCTTGGCGTCGCAGTCGCGGTATTTTTGTGCAGAGGACTTGGCGGGGCGTTTTGGCCGATTACGGCGGTGGTGGCAAAAAACCGCATCCATCTGGCGCAAAGCCTGTTGGCGCTTGGTATGATCCTTGCGGCTTCTGGAATTTTTATCTTTGTCGTTACGGCAAAAATCGGGAAGATATCGCCGGTTCGCGCGATAGCGGGCGGCAGGCGGGAAATTTATTTTGACAGCAGGCTTAAAGCTCCGATTTTTCCAAAAGCGCTTTTGCCGTCGCTTGCGTTTCGACAGATCTTATCGGGAAAGCGCAGGCATGGGGCGGCGTTTTTTGCGGCGGCGATTTTATGCTTTTTGATGATTACGATGGAGCTGTTTTCAGGCCTGCTTGTGTCTGAAACGGCAGTCCGTTCCATGGGAGTGCCTTACGGCGACTGCCATGTGGAATTTTTAGTGGATGCGGAAAAGGCGCAGGATAAGGCAGAACAGGAGATCGAAAGCGTGTCTAAGATCGAGAGGGTATGCTTCTATGACCAGACTTATGTTTCTATAGAAGGGGAGGAAATGATGTGCATTGTATACCGCGACCCAAAGCAGTTTGAAGTGCTAAAGGGCCGTGCGCCGATTTATGAAAATGAGACGGCGATTACAGAAATATTGGCGGAGGATTTAGAGATTGGCATAGGGGATACGGTTGTGACCGGGCATCGCGGCAACAAGCAAAATAGCCTGGTTACAGGCATCATCCAAAGCACGTCGGACGCCGGCATGTGCTTTGGCATTTCAGAGGCGGGCGCAAAAAAACTTGGGATTAAGGATTTGCGCCAGGCGTATTATAGCTTAAAGGAGCCGGATAAGGGGAAGCAGGCTGTAGACGCTTTAAATAAACGGCATGGGGATATTTTAAAAGCAAAGTATGAGGACAGCGGTACGGCAGGCGACACGTATCAGGCATTATTCAATGCGGTGCGGGCCGTGATTTGGTGCTTTTCCCTTCTGTTTGCGTTTGTGGTAGTCCAGATGGTATGCGAAAAGGCATATCTACAGGAGAGGACGGATATTGGGATTTATAAGGCGGTGGGGTTTGGCGTTCCCGCTTTGCGGATACAGTTCGCGTTTCGGTTTTTCTTTGTGGCGGCGGCAGGGGCGGCTGTCGGGATCGCGCTTGCGGCGCTTTTTGCCAATCCGGTTTTAAGCGTGATACTAAGAAATGTGGGGATGACAAACCCAAAGACAGAGGTTACGGTCGCGTCGGCTTTGTTTTATGGGATCGCGCTTAGCGTTTGCTTTTTTGCCTTTGCATACTTCGCTTCGGCGCGCATCCGGCGCGTATCGGTGCGGGAATTGGTGATGGAATAGGAATAATATAAAAAGGGCCGCCACATTAAAATAAATGGGGCAGCCCTTTTTATGCACACGGGCGCTCAAATGAAACTTGTCAGCAAAAGCTGACGAGCGCTCAAGTGAGATCAATGGCTTATCTGCTCGTCTTCTTCCAGTTCCGCGATGACTCTCTGGATGTGCATTGCCAGATAACCGATTTCGATCTCATCCATTTTTTTCCTTAAATACTTTTCCAGATGCCCGCACACAGTACGGGAAAGCTGGAACGCGTCAGGATACTGTGAAGATATATAATCGTTCATATCCAGCTTTAGCCGCTCGCCTTTTACGGCCCGGGCAGCCATATAGCGCACATGGTTCATCAGGCGGTTGTACGATAAGGACGTTACATCAATCTTTTTCCCGGTTTTTTCCTCTACCAATTGGATGCATTCCCGCACCGTCCCTGCAATCTGCATCGATAAAGCGACGTTTTCGTCATCGATGGCGGAGTGGATATGCAGCGCGATATAGCCCACCTCATGTTCATCGATCTCCACGCCGAGTCTTTGGGAAAGGATCGGGCGGATGCATTCGGCGGTATCGTATTCCGTGTGGAATAAAACGCGGATATCCCCGGTCAGCGGATTGCTTATCTGTTCGCCGTTTTGGATGCGTTTTACGGCAAAGGCGATATGGTCAGCCAGCGGAAAAAGGATATTCCAGTCAATCTTTCCAAAAACGCGCTCACTTTCTTTTAAAACCTGCTCCGCGATTTCTAAAAAAATGGGATCCATCCCTTTTACAAGGTCCATTGCGCTGCCGCGCTCGGTATGCTCGTACAGGGAATAAATCGTGCACTCTTTGGGCGCTTCGATCCTCTGGCTTACCTTTTTCCCAAAACCGATGCCTTTGCCGATCAAAAGGTACTCACGGGCATCGCCGTCTCCGATTGCAATTACCGTATTGTTGTTTAATGCTTTCTTCACTCTGAACATACGCTTACTCCCTGAAAGTTTCGTGTATGGCATCTTTTGTGTGTCAAAATGTATCCGCAGGCATATGTTTGAATTTGAATCTGCAATTTGACTCCACAAATCATGCAACCGGATTAGATTTTAATTTTCATAGGTGTCTATCGCAAATAAAGCTTCTCCCGCTTTAATGTTTCCGCTCTTTAACAGCCTGATCTTTTGATTGTCCGAAAGCTCCGTGCATAATACCGGAGATGCAAGGGATGGCGCGTGGCTGCTTAAAAAGGCAATGTCCAGCTTCATTAAAAGGTCGCCTTTTTTCACTTTGTCCCCGTCTTTTACAAACACCTCAAAGCCCTGTCCGTTTAAGTTTACCGTGTCGATGCCCATATGCAGCAGCATTTCCGTGCCGTCTTGCGTTACAAAGCCGATGGCGTGTTTCGTGTCAAATACAAAGCCGATCTGACCGTCCACTGGCGCATAGACTTCCGCCTCCTTTGGCGTTACAATGGCGCCGTCACCCATCATGCGTCCTGCAAACGCTTCATCCGGCGCTTCGGATAAATCCGCGGCTACGCCGTTTACCGGGCTTGCGATGATCTCAGAGCGTGTAACTTTCCCACCGGCTTGTGGCTTTTCGGAAGCTTCATTTTGCGCGGAAGCCCCGGCGGAAGCGGACGCGTTTTGCGACGGCTGGTACAGTTCATTCGGCGCGGTTTCCAGATAATCTTCCAGGTTGGATTTTACAACCGTAACCCTCGGGCCATAAATGATCTGAACGCCGTTTCCTTTATGTACGACGCCGGAAGCCCCGGTGGATTTTAACATCGCGTCATTTACCAGTTTGGAATCATGCACCGTGCAACGAAGCCTTGTAGCGCAGCAGTCCACATCGGAAATGTTTTTCTTGCCCCCAAGTCCGTGGCAGATCGTTTCAGACAGCGCGTCTTCTTCCGATACTGCGCCAGCGCCGCCAGCGGCTGCTTTTTTACGCGCGTCTACATCGCTTCTACGATAGAGTTTTACTTCCTCGCTGTCGTCACGGCCCGGCGTCTTTAAGTCCATCTTCTGGATCAGGAATGTGAACAGCAGATAGTATACTGCAAAATATACGATACCTACAACGACAATCCATACCCAGCTCGTTTTCTTATTGCCCTGCAAAATGCCAAACAGGAACATGTCGATCAAACCGCCGGAGAACGTCATGCCGACCCCGACATTAAAGATATGCATAAACATGTATGCCAGCCCTGCAAATACACAGTGGATTGCGTACAGCAGCGGAGCTACGAAAAGGAAAGTAAATTCCAAAGGCTCGGTAATGCCAGTCAGCATAGAGGTTAAAGCAGCGGATAAAAGGAGCCCAGCAACCGCTTCTTTTTTCTCTGGCTTTGCGGTTTTGTACATCGCAAGCGCGGCTCCCGGAAGGCCGAAGATCATCAACGGGAACTTCCCTGACATAAACCTGGTTGCGGATACGGCAAAGTGGTCTACGGTTGGATCTGCAAGCTGTGCGAAGAAAATGTTCTGCGCGCCTTCGATCAACTGTCCGCCAACCTCCATCGTGCCGCCCAGCGCCGTCTGCCAGAATGGAAGGTAAAATACGTGGTGCAGGCCGAACGGGATCAACGCACGCTCCATCAGGCCATATACCCATGTTCCTGCGTAGCCGGATTCCAAAACAACGCCGCCGACCGCGTAAATGCCCTGCTGGATGACCGGCCAGATAAAGAACATCAAAATGCCGACCACCGTATAAGTCAGCCCGCAGACGATCGGCACGAATCTGGTGCCGCCAAAAAAGGACAATACCTGCGGAAGCTCGATCTTGTAAAACCGGTTATGCAGAGCCGCGACGCCAAGCCCTACGATAATGCCGCCGAACACGCCCATCTGTAAGGAAGTGATGCCCACAACCGATGCGGTAGCGCCGTCCAACATAGCCTCCGGCCCGCCGTTATTGGTGATCATGGCTCCGATGGAAGCGTGCATGATAAAGAACGCGATGGCCGCGGATAAAGCCGCAACCTCTTTTTCCTTTTTCGCCATACCAATCGCAACGCCCATCGCAAAGATGATCGGAAGGTTCGCAAACACGATATTTCCGGCTTCGCTCATAACCTGCAAAATTGCGTTTAAAAAGGTGCCAGGCCCCATAACGCCCATCAGCCCATAGGTCTTTAGCATCGTTTCGTTTGTAAACGAGCCGCCGATGCCCAGCAGCAGCCCCGCCACTGGCAGGATCGCGATTGGTAGCATGAAAGAACGTCCTACACGCTGCAATACGCCAAAAATTTTGTCTTTCATAAAAAACTCCTCCTTGTTTTCGGGTATGCCATGCATATGGGCCGTTTCGCGCTTCTTTATAGAATACGCCGCGATGGATCTTGCTGGACGGTATGGTTGGAAGCGGCGTTATGCTTTTAAAAGAGCTGCACAAAAGCAGGCGCCAATATGCATAAACATCCCTTGATTTTATGCATAGTTAATGCCTGCTTCCCAGTTACACACTATATCATATGTAGATAAGGTAACATGATAAGGGGGATTTGTCAAGAGGATTATGCAAAATTCACAAAGAAGCGCGCGATTTGCGCTGGAAGTCTGTTGTATTTTTGTATAATAGGCAAAATGCCGGGTGGCGGGGGAGGAAAAAGCAATGATAAAAGCCATGAAAAAAAGCCACGATGCATGATCGTTATAAAAATGCATCGTGGCTTAAGACTGTTTAAATTATTTTTTAGGCGCGCCTAAATAAAATCAGAAAAATTCGACGCGCTTTGCACATTGTACGTCCCCGCAGCCGTATATCCGTTGGCGTTATTTGCGTTGGATTTTAAATAGTGATCCACCAGGGAAACGTTTGTATTGATGGATGGGCCATAGTTTTTGAAAAACTTCTGCAATTCGGACATATCGGATTTTTTGAAAGTGTCTTCATCGATCTTCATTTTATTCGATTCATCCAAAGTGATCCCAAATTGCTTTAACGCTTCTTTGTTTTTCTCTGTTTTTTCCTTAATATAGGAAAGGTTTGTCGCTACGCCAGAATTTTTGTTGGACTTAGCCGACTCAAACATATTGTTGTAATTGCTTACAAAGCTCTTTGCTGTGGAAAAAATCTTGTCAATGTTATATACGTCGCCCTTGCCGTTCGGGTCTTTTATCTTATCATACAGCTTGTCGGAGGCAAGAGCCTCGCTGTCTGATTTTAATGAAGCGGCAAAGGAAACGGAAGTGGCGGTATCCTTTTTTTCCGTGCTGGAAGCGGCGTTTGAAGTAATGCCGGTAAACTGAAGGCGGGATGCCACCGTAGAGCCGTAGCTTAAGCTGTTTTTATCCGAAAACAGATTCTGTATTTTCGAGATATCCGCGTTTTTCGCTTGGCCCTCATTAAATTGAAGCGTGCCGTTTGAGTTGACCATAATGCCAATTTCCGCAAGCTTATCCTTGTTTGCTAAGGTGCTTTTCATCATGCTCGCGATATGATTTGTTTTACTAGACAGCGTGGATTTTTTCGCCGCGTTTACCACATCGTTATAATCTGACACATATTTTTTCAGCGCTGCGGCTGCCTTATCGGACGGATTCTTGCCATCCTCCGCGGTATAGGTTTTTTCGTTTTGCAAGGTTGCAACGGTATTTTTCAGCGTGGAAACCCCGGATATCAGATTCGAATTTGCTTCTTCTGTGTCTTTGGAAAGCTTTGGATGCTTTCTTTCTTCGAGGATTTGATCCAGGATGTTATTGGTTCTTCTCGCGCCGGCTACAGTCGAGCTAGAGGTTTCGCTTTTGCCATAATAGGCTTTCAGAAGCCTGGAATAGCTTCCGTTTTTAATGCTCGCCCAGTCGGAGAAGAAATTGGAATTTGCCATTCCGCCGAAAAAGCTTTGGTTTGTGTTCATTGTCATTGTCATCACTCCTTTGAATAAAATTACGGACTTCCATATCCTGACACTCGCTACATCGGTGTAAAATATTTACAATTAAGTTTATGATAACATATCCATTTTCAAAATGCAATCGGAAAAACAGCCGTCAGAATGCCATTCATTACAGTGAAGCCAAGGCTTCACTGTAACGGAATCCGGTTCATTAGAAGTTTGCCTTCGGCAAAGAGCCGGATTCCCACAACTTGTGCTATATCATACGGACTTTGCAGTAAATGCAAAGTCCTGGGCTGAACTGTAACTGCCATTCATTACAGTTTCGACTTTGACTTGCCCATTTTCCCAATCATCTCACAGCGTTGTCATAAAAACGAAAATAATCCGGCCGGTGCCTGGACTGGGTGTATTCAAACATAACGCCGTCGCTGTTGTAGGTATGGCTGCTGACGACCGCCATGCAGTTGTAGTCGTCGGCGTTCATGCCCAGATATTTTTCATCGATCTCGGTCATCTTTTCCACCGTCATAACCCGCTTGCTGTTTACGATCGTCATATGCAGCGTTTGCTCTAAGTATTGGTAAATGGACTGCTCCGCAATTTCCCTGGTAAGGCCATAGGCCGCTTTCTTTAAAAAGTAATTGTGGTTTAGGATTAACGGCAGTTCATCTAAATAATGCAGGCGCTGGAGATAATAGATTTCCGCTCCAACGGGAAAGCCGGTGTATGCGGCCTGTTTTTCGTTTATGGAAAATTCGGTAAACAAAAGCACCTTCGTAACGGGCCGCTGCCCGTTGCGCAGGGCGGATTCCCGAAAGCTTTCGATCTCGCCAATGGTAAAGGAGGTCTGCGCGATGGGCTGGTAGATGTTGCGCACGCCTTTGCCCTGTATGGTCTGTACATAACCGTCGGTCACAAGGCGGCTGACCGCCCGGCGCAGGGTGTTGCGGGAACAGTGGTAATCCTGTATCAACGTGTGTTCCGAAGGCAGAAGCTCCTGGTAGGAATATACATTGGCTTCAATTTTTTGTTTTAAGTCTCTGTAAATCGTTTCGTAGATCGTTTTTGGCATACGGCCCGCCTCCTTTAGTTTTGCAGCGCAAAGTCTGGTATGAATCTGAATAAAACGGTAACGGTTGATTTTTATTAGATCGCTTTTATTAGATTACATTATAGAAATGAAAAATAAAAAAGTCAATCATATGTTTAAACAAATTTCAAAAAAGAGGTTGACATGTTCAAACAAGTATGGTATAAATATAATCATCACATGTTTAAACAAGTTTCACGCAAACATGTAAAAAATAAGAGGAGGGATTTCAAATGGGGAAATACTCACAAGACGCAAAACAATTGCTCCGTCTGGTAGGCGGAAAAGAAAACATCGCGGCCGTTTCGCATTGTATGACGAGGATGCGGTTTGCGCTGGCAGATCCGAATAAGGCGGATGTGAAGGCGATCGAAGCGATGAAGGTTGTAAAGGGGAGCTTTACGCAATCCGGGCAGTTTCAGGTGATCATCGGCAATACGGTGGCTGATTTTTACAACGATTTTGTAAAAGAGGCCGGGATTGAAGGGGTGTCCAAGGACGCGGTAAAGCAGGCGGCGAAGAAAAACCAAAACGTGCTGCAACGGATCGTGACCGCCCTTGCGGAAATATTTGCGCCGTTGATACCTGCGATTATTACAGGGGGCCTGATACTTGGTTTTCGAAACTGTATTGACAGTCTGTATTTATTTGAAAATGGCACAAAGACGCTATGTGACATGGGGCAGTTTTGGGCAGGGCTGGACAGCTTTTTGTGGCTGATCGGAGAAGCGATTTTCCATATGCTTCCGGTGGGCATCTGCTGGTCGGTAACCAAAAAGATGGGCACGACCCAGATGCTTGGCATTGTGCTCGGGCTGACGCTGGTGTCCGGGCAGCTGTTGAACGCGTACGCAGTCGCGGGGACGGCGGCGGCGGATATCCCGAAGTGGGATTTCGGCGGATTCCAGATAAATATGATCGGTTACCAGGGACAGGTGATCCCGGCGATTTTAGCGGCGTTTACGCTGGTGTACCTGGAAAAATTTTTCCGTAAGATCACGCCGCAGGTCGTATCCATGATCGTAGTGCCGTTTTGCAGCCTGTTATTGTCGGTAGTGGCGGCGCACTTTGTATTAGGGCCGATTGGCTGGAAGATCGGGGCAGGAGTTTCCGCGCTTGTATTTGCAGGGATTACCGGTACGTTTAAGGTAGTGTTTGGCGCGATATTTGGCGTAATTTACGCTCCGCTTGTAATTACAGGGCTTCATCATATGTCCAATGCCATTGACTTGCAGCTGATCGCGGATTATGGCGGCACAATGCTCTGGCCGATGATCGCGTTATCGAATATCGCCCAGGGTTCTGCGGTGCTTGGGATGATCTGGCTGCAAAAGAAAGATCCACAGGCGCAGGAGGTGAATATCCCGGCATGTATTTCCTGCTACCTTGGCGTTACAGAGCCAGCGATATTTGGCGTAAACTTAAAGAGGGGATTCCCGTTTGTATGCGGAATGATCGGTTCTGGCATCGCGGCGGTTGTGTGCGTAGCGACGGGGACTACGGCAAACGCGATTGGCGTAGGCGGCATTCCTGGCATCCTGTCTATCCAGACTCCGTATATGGCGTCCTTTGCGGTTTGCATGGCGATCGCGTTTGCGGTTCCATTTACATTAACGGCTATTGTGGGGAAGAACAGGTTACGGGCTGACAGCGGGAATGAGACGGTGGAATTGGCGGAAATTGCAGCAGTGGCAGGCAAAAGCGCTGTAGCTGGAGTCATGGCTTCTGTCATGGAAGAAAAAAAAGGGAATGAAGAAGGATCTGGGAAATTAACCGCGTTTTTAACCGGAAAAGCGATTCCGTTGGCGGAAGTCGGCGACGGGGTGTTTTCAGCGGGGATCATGGGCGACGGTATGGCGATCATTCCGGAAAATGAGACGCTGTATGCGCCGGCGGACGCGGAAGTTACCGTACTGATGCAGGATTCCAAACATGCCTGCGGCCTGAAGCTGGAAAATGGCATGGAGATTTTGTTACATATTGGGATTGATACGGTAGGAATGAACGGGGACGGGTTTGAATACCTGATCAAAGAAGGCCAAAAGGTCAGCGCAGGCGCTCCGTTAATACGCTTTAGCCGCTCAAAGATCAAGGCGGCGGGGCATCCGGACGTTACGGTGTGCGTTGTTACAGAAGAAGGGGATGCCAAGGAGATACGGTTCCATACCGGGATGCATGTGAAAGAAAAAGAGACGGTTGTAGCGGAATTTTAGATGTAAGGCATTAAAGTTATAGCTGGGAGGATGCCGGGTGATGGGAAACTGGCCTGGCGCCTCCCCTCTTCAAGAGTCCGGCTGTCAACAAATGTAAAATTAATTGAGAAAGTTAAGTGCAATGTATTATAAAAGCGATTATAATGAAGTGTAAACGCGTGAAAATTTTAAAATAAATAAATGCAGGAAAGGAGAACGGCATGGCGGATTTTAGCGATAAAGTAGTTTATGAGATTTATCCAAAATCGTTTCGGGACACAAACGGGGATGGGTTTGGCGACATTCCAGGAGTGATAGAAAAATTGGATTATTTGCAGGATTTGGGGGTGGATTACCTGTGGCTTACGCCTTTTTTTGTCTCACCTCAAAATGACAACGGATATGATGTGGCGGATTACCGCAGGCTGAATCCACGGTTTGGCACGATGGAGGATTTAGAGGAGTTGATTTATCAGAGCAAAAGCCGGGGAATGGGGATTATGCTGGATATGGTCTTTAACCATACGTCCACACAGCATGAATGGTTTCAAAAAGCGTTGGCGGGGGAGGAAGAATATCAGGACTACTATATTTTTAAAGAGGGCGCGCCGGATAAACCGCCGACGAACTGGCAGTCAAAATTCGGCGGAAGCGCATGGGAATATGTGCCGAGTTTAAAAAAATGGTACCTCCACCTGTTTGACGTGACCCAGGCGGATTTAAACTGGGACAATCCAAAGGTGCGGGAAGAATTAAAAGAAATCTTAAGGTTTTGGAAAAATAAAGGCATCCGGGCGTTTCGGTTTGATGTGGTAAACTTGATTTCCAAGCCACAAAAGCTGGAAGATGATACGATAGGCGACGGGCGGCGGTTTTACAGCGACGGCCCGCATATACACGAGTATTTAAAAGAGCTGGTGCGGGATGCGGGCATTGGGGATTTTGTAACGGTAGGGGAAATGTCCTCTACGTCCTTAGAGCACTGTATCCGGTATTCTTCGCCAGAGGAAAAGGAGCTTTCCATGTGCTTTAATTTCCACCATTTGAAAGTGGATTATAAGGACGGGGATAAATGGGCGTTAAAAGAAACCGATTACAGGCAGTTAAAACAGCTCTTCGTGGACTGGCAGATGAGGATGCAGGAAGGGGGCGGATGGAACGCGCTGTTTTGGTGCAACCACGACCAGCCCCGCATTGTAAGCAGGATGGGGGACGAAGGCGTCTATTGGAAGGAGTCGGCGAAAATGCTGGCGGGCATGATCCATTTTATGCGCGGCACGCCGTATATTTACCAGGGCGAAGAAATTGGGATGCTAAACGCCCATTACCCGTTTATCGAATGCTATCAGGATGTGGAGAGCCTAAATTATTATGAGATCCTGCTGGAGCGGCGCAAGTCAAAGCAGGAGGCGCTTATGACGCTGGCGGCAAGGTCCAGGGACAACAGCAGGACCCCGATGCAGTGGGACGATGGGACATACGGCGGTTTTTCAGACGTTTCGCCATGGATCGCCATGTCTGAAAAATTTTGCGCTAAGATCACGGTGAAAGCCCAGCAAAAGGATGAAAGCTCTATCCTTTCTTTTTACAAAACGCTGATTTCCATGAGGAAAAAATACCCGGTGATCGCCAAAGGGAGGATTTCTTTTCTGGAAACCGGGACGGACAGCGTGATCGCGTATGAGCGGATCTTGGGAAGTCAAAAGCTTTTGGTGTACTGCAACCTTGCCGGGACGAAGCAGGAAATCGGGATCGGAGCAGGCTGGGGCGGCTATAAGGCGTTGTTGGAAAGTTATGACAGCCGCGCCGAGCGCCTGAACCAGGCATTGAGGGATGCGGAGACAGAAGATTTGACAGAAAATGTGACAGAAGATTCGAAGGAAGATGTCAGGGAAGGGCTAAACGGATATTTGACAAAAAATTTGGAAAAAGGGGTGTATGTTATGGAGCCATATGAGTTTTTGGTTCTTGGGAATGTATAAAAGCGTAAGGGCGTATGGACGGTAATTTAGCCATGCGCCATTTTTTTTGATTAAAACAAGGGCTGACGGATTGTTTTGTCCGATGTGTGTGAAAGATTTCCTTAATTTTTGCGTCTATATAAATAACAGACCGTAAAAAGGAGGCGCGCCTATGAAAAAGAAAAGGATTTTCGTTTTAACCGTATGTGTGTGTTTGCTTGGGCTTGCGGCGATTGCCGCTTTATCTCGCAGGGAAACAGGGCAGGTTGGGCCGTCAAAGCCGTTTAAAGACCTGCAAGCTTCTGAAATCATATCCGTGTCCGTTACGTTGACGCCGCCGGATACAACCATTCTGATCTACGATGAAAGCAATGCCCGAAACAATGCTCAAATGAAGGATCAAATCAACGCTCGAAACGAATTGGTGGAATGTTTAAAGAAAATAGTTATTTATAATAAGGACAATTCCTACAGGGATTATGTAGGTCAGTACGTAACCTTTACACTGACGATGGCGGACGGCACACAAAAAAGGGTGATGGCTTATAACCCATTCTTTGTTATCAATGGCGTTGGCTATAAGACAAAGTATGAGCCGTGCGAGGCGCTAAACAGCTACGCCAACAGGCTGATTGAGGAAAGAGGGAAAAATTGTAGCAAAAATAAAAAGAATCGGTTATAATGGCATTATGGATCGAATGCGGACAATAAGAAAGGATGGACAAATTGACAACATGACGGAGTTTTTCCATGCGTTAAGCAGGGCTTGCCCAGGCCGCAGAAACTTTGCGCTGACAGCGCTTGAGGGCAGTTTTTTTGGAGAAAAGGCGCTGGTATCAGAAAAAGAAGTAGTCTGGAGATCAAAGGAAACGGGCTTTTTTGCAGGCTTTGATTTTAGCGTGGAAATAGAAAAACAAAAAAATGCCCAAGGCTGCGGCGTTTATTCCTTTGCCGGAACGGATGTATTTTGCGAGGAGCTGGGGCAGCAGAAAAAAATGATCGTCTGCGGCGGCGGGCATGTTTCCATTCCGTTGATCCAAATGGGCAGGATGCTGGGGTTTTTCGTATGCGTGCTGGAGGATCGACCGGAGTTTGCGGATCGGGCAGGGCGCGCTGGCGCGTCCGAGGTTATCTTAGAGCCGTTTGCCCAGGGGCTTGAGAAAATAAAAGGGGATAAGGATTCTTATTTTGTGATCGTGACAAGGGGACATCAGTATGACCAGGAATGCTTAGAGCGCATAGCAAAAAAAGAACATGCCTACATTGGGATGATGGGGAGCAAAAAAAGAGCTGCCGAGGTAAAAAAAGCCCTTCTTTTGCGGGGCGCGGATTCTAAGGTTATAAGCCAGGCGTATACGCCGATCGGGCTTGCGATAGGCGCGAAAACCCCGGAGGAGATCGCGGTCGCTGTGATGGCGCAGATCATTCAGGTGAAAAATAAGGACGAAAGAGGCGGCGGTTTTCCAAAAGAGATCATAGATGCGGCATTGCATGAGAGTGGGCAGGCAAAGGCGCTTGCGACGATCGTAAGGCGAAAAGGCTCCGCGCCCCGTGAAGTCGGAACGAAGATGCTTGTGCGGGCGGACGGGACGTGCGTCGGCACGATCGGCGGCGGCATTTTGGAAGCGGAGATTGTAAAAAAGGCGCGTTTATTGCTTTTGGAAAACAAAAAAGGCGCGAGCATGTTTTATGCGGATATGACGGGGGCAGACGCGGGGAAAGAAGGAATGGCGTGCGGCGGCAAGATCGACGTTTTGATTGAAGTTTTTTGATAAAGGCTTTTGACAATATCAGACGCGCTTTTGCGCAAATGAGAAACGGAATGGGAAATACGATGAAGGATCGATTTGGGAGGGACATTGATTATCTGCGGGCGTCGATTACAGACAGATGCAATTTAAGGTGCCATTATTGTATGCCTGGTGGAATTTCCTTTGCCCCTGTGGAAGAAATTTTAACCTTTGATGAAATCGAAACGATCTGTAAAGCCGCGGCGGGAGCGGGGATTGGCAAGATTAAAATTACAGGCGGGGAGCCGCTTATGCGCCCGGGCTGCGCCAGCCTGATTGGAATAATAAAAAAAATCCCCGGAATCAGGCAGGTTACCATGACGACGAATGGCGTTCTTTTTGGGGAGAATCTGACCGCGCTTTTGGAAAACGGGCTGGACGCGGTAAATTTCAGCCTGGATACGTTAAAACGGGAAACGTACGAAAAGATTACCGGAAAAGACGCGCTTTGTGTTGTGGTTACGAATATTGAAAAGGCGGTAAAAGCGGGGCTTCGGGTAAAAATCAACGCGACGCTCCATCATGGGGTAAATGATGGGGAGTGGCGCGCTTTGTCAGAGCTGACCAGGCAGCTTCCGGTCGATGTGCGTTTTATAGAAATGATGCCGATCGGCGCCGGGAAAGATTTTAAGCCCGTATTTCAAGAAGAGCTGATGAGTCAGTTTCAGGCGGCTTATCCGGGCTTTCGGCGGGATGAAAGCGCTCATGGAAACGGCCCGGCGAAGTATTATCAGATTCCGGGGGCGATTGGAAGCGTCGGGTTTATCAGCGCCCTGCATGGGAAATTTTGCCATAGCTGCAACAGGCTGCGCTTAACGTCCAAAGGAAAGCTAAAGCCCTGCCTTTGCTTTGGCGACGAGGTGGATCTGATGAAGATTGTAAGGGGCGAAGGATCAGATAAAAACAGACAGCTTCAGGAAGCCTTTTTTCAGGCTGTCTGGAATAAGCCAAAAGAGCATCGGTTTGAAAGAGCGGATGAAATTACGGAAAAAAAACAAATGGCGCAGATTGGTGGATAACCGGGAGAAGCGTTTATGAAAAAAAGATTCAAAAGCCGCCTGATCGCGGCATTTTTGGTTGCTGCCCTTTTGTCGGGATGCGGTATGGGATCGAAAAAGGAA
Organism: uncultured Eubacterium sp.; assembly: GCA_947385775.1. GTDB lineage: Bacteria > Bacillota > Clostridia > Lachnospirales > Lachnospiraceae > Eubacterium_J. Next base: position 21,967 of record CANDMI010000009.1, read on the forward strand.
GACATCGAAATCCAGGCGTTTATCGCGGCAAGTTTAAACAAAGTAATGACAGAGCTTGCCGAACAATATAACAGGAGTCATCCGAATGTTCATATTTTATACAATGCAGACAGCTCTGGAAAGCTTTTAGCGCAGATACAGGAAGGTTACGCCTGCGACATTTTCTTTTCGGCGGATGAAAAGCAGATGGACCAGCTGGAAGCGGATGGGCTTTTAATAGAAGGCACGCGGGCGGATGCGGTAAAAAACCAGCTGGCGGTTGTGGCGTTAAAAGGAAGCGGGACAAAGGTAACGGGGCTTGAAAATATAGGGCGGGCAAAAAGCATAGCGCTTGCGGGCGCGGGCGCGCCGGTTGGGAAATACACAAGGCAGGCGCTTATAAAGCTTGGCTTTTTCGACGGGCAGACGGAGCCGTCTGAAATTACCGCAAAGCAAGTGTCAGAGGCTTTAGGCGGCGTAGAAATCAGCGAGCAGGACAACGTAAGCAAGGCGTTAATGGCGGTTATAGAAGGCTCCTGCGAGGTGGGAACGGTTTATGATTCCGACCTTTATGGTTATGAAGATAAGCTTGACATCCTCCAAATGGTGGACTGCTCGTTGACCGGAGATGTGATCTGCCCGATTGCCCGGGTCGTAAACGAGGAGGCGGGGGATGCCCAGGCAAAAGCGGCGGATGATTTTTTGTCCTTTGTTTTGTCAGACGAGGCGAAAAAAATATTCGAAGCCTATGATTTTGACGTGGATTTTAGGAGGTGAGGATATGGGAGAAATCGGGGATTTTTTGAGCCAGCTGGACTGGAGCCCGTTAGCGGTTTCTTTGAAAACCGGGATCGTCGCGACAGTCCTTTCTTTTTTTCTTGGGATCTTTGCCGCGCGAAAAGCGATGAAAATGCCCCAGGCGAAAAGGGCTGTGCTGGATGGGATTTTGACGCTTCCAATGGCGCTTCCGCCGACAGCCAGCGGATTTTTGCTGCTGCTATTGTTTAGCCGCCGCAGGCCATTGGGGATTCTTTTATATGAAAAGCTGGACATTAGGGTCGTGCAATCTTATCTTGGCTGCATCATCGCGGCGACCGTGATCGCGTTCCCGCTTATGTACCGAAATGCCAGAGCAGCCTTTGAGCAGCTGGATGTTAATTTAATCTACGCAGGGCAGACGCTTGGGATGTCAGATTTTGAAATCTTTTGGAAAGTGGTTTTGCCTTCCGCAAAGCCAGGCATTGTCTCCGGGACGATCTTAACTTTCGTCAGGGCATTGGGCGAATATGGAGCGACATCCATGCTTGCCGGAAATATCCCGGGAAAAACCGCCACAATTTCGCAAAAGATCGCAATGGTGCTTCAGGATGGGGATTACAAAACCGCGGGCGTTTGGGCGGCGATTGTATTACTGATCGCATTTTTGGCGGTCTTTTTTTTGAACCTTCTATCGGGAAAGCGGATGAAAAATGCAGGGCGGTGGTAAAAAGGGGATTATTTGCACCCAATTATAACAGACTACCCAGCCGGGTAGTTTTCATTTCTCGAAAAAGTTTTATAATAATAACAGATGGGAGGGAGGTGTTTTTTCAGTCAAGATCTATAAGATCCCAAAAATGAGGAGGAAGTTCTATTGAAAAAATCAAGAACCAGGAAATTATTATCCATTTTGCTGGCGGCGACGCTCATGGTACCGCCGCAATCAGCCGGGAGCCTTGCGGCAGGGAAAAAGGAAATGGGAAAAGAGCTGGAAAAGGAGCCGGAAACTACATATGCATTTGCAGCCGAAACTATTTTGGCGCGGGAAGACGCTTCCGGGGACGCTGTGGTGCAAGTTTGCATCCAAAGGAGCGGGAATACCGGGGAGGCTTCGGACATGGTGCTGCTTTCCAGTGACATCAATGCAGATTATGGGGAGGATTACACGCTTTCATATGGCGGCGAAGTTCTGCCAAAGGCAGGTTCACCCACCAGCATGTATGACGCGTTTCAAGAAAACGGGATTGTCAGCGATTATGAGGAAGACAATCATGCTTTCTTAAACGCCCTGTTGTTAAACGCTGGTTATGCGCTGGAAGAGGAAAACGAGCTTGTGCCAATGGATGGAGCGCAAAAAAGCGGTGGTAGCGAGGCGGCCGGTAAAGCAGGGGAAAACGTTGCAAGCGGGCTGTCGGACGCAGACGAGGGCGGGATCAATTTCTACGATTCGCTGTCAACATTAGAAAAGATTGGCGCCACTTCCACACGGACTGCCATTTCTTTCGCGGCTGGAGAGAAAACGAAGGAAGTTACCCTTATAGTCAAGGCGGACGGGCTGACAGAATATGACGAAAGTTTTTTCCTTAGCCTAGTAAGCCCCAAGACGGACCAATATCTGCAAAAACAGATGGAAGGGATCCCGGACATCCCGTTAAAGAAGGGGCGGGACATTGCGGCAGCCTCTGTTACGATTGCGGACGCTTCGCAAGAAGGCCCGGAATGCAGCGTGCGCGCGGAAAAAGAAAACTATACAATCAAAAACGGGGAAGATACGGTTACGGCTGTCTTTAAAAGGACCGGGGCAGTGGATACGTTTAGTACCGTGGTATTGGAAAAAGATGGGGATGCATACGGATATTTTTATTTTGCGCCTTATCAAAAGGTACAGGAGGCAGAGCTGGAAGCCGGGGATTACCGCATTGTGGCGAAGGAGCGCTGCAACGTTTCTGGCGGCGGCGCGATATCCGTAGCTGCGAAAAAGGCTTTGCCGCAAAAAAAAGATACAGCGAATAAGGCGTTATTGGAAAAGCCGGAAACAGATTTGGATACCATCTATCCATACGACGCCCTGCCAGATGCGGATGAAAAAGACCGACAGACGGCATCCAAACTGGCGTCTTATAAGCTTGCTTCCCTTTCGTCAAATGGCAATCCGAGCTGGTTCCCGGACTGGGCGGATAACAGCGGGAAAAAAGAAACCGACGACTATATCGCCTATACAAGGGATGGGAGCAGCTATTTTATCCAGGATACGTCCAACTGTAACGGTTATAATAATTTTAGCTATATCACGGATAAAAATAAGAAGGCCAGCGGTGAAAACATCTATAATACAAACTGCCTGAATACATCCGGTTTTTGTTCCGGGATAAAGTACAACCGTACACGCGTCAAATCTTTCCAGTATTATGATTTAACCGGGATTCGTTCGGTGGAAGCTTCTTATTATGTGGACGATACGCCTTTAAATATTACGCTTGGCGTTGAGAATGTCAATGAAAAAAGGAACGAAATCAAAAAAAATGGAATCTACAGCATTGCGGTAGATATCCCAAAGGGCATCAAAGATGGGATGGTTTACTATCAGAATGACAACAGCGGGCACCATGACGGGGCAGGCGTGTATTTAGCCAATGGGCTCAAGTTCAACAAACGCGTCTACCAGATTGCTGTCAGCAATTCCAATAAGCTGGATTTTGTGACCAAGTCCGGGGATGTCGAACAGGTCGCCGCGGAAGCGGTAGGCAAAGATCGTTATTCTTACATAACTATGGGCGACAACCATAAAATTGCCATGAACCTGAATATGTACGGGACTTATCCGATGGCGTTTACCGGATACCAGCTCCTTGACAAATATGGGAAAGCAATCAAAGGAACTTTCGTGCAGAGCAATTCGAGCCAGATTACCTTTAATAATTACTTCTTAAGGTCATATGAAAGGTACAGCTATACGGCCAAGCGGGAAGACCGGGATGAGGATTATGAAACGTTCCAAATCCAGCCAATGGTATCCAAGATCCCAATCCAGCAGTTCGAGATTCTAAATGGCAGCAGGGATTCGGTCTATAACCCATACCTGGGCGAGCTGGTAGTGCAAAACAAGTCCAAAGACCTGTACCAGGGCGACCATGTCATCCTTTCGGCCAGGGATATCCAGGAAGGCTATACGTTTACCGGCGTATACATCCGCCGCCGGAAATCCGAAAGCTCGGACTGGCAGGCGATCATGCATTATGCGGACAGCAGCGGCAAGGTCGTATTCCGGTTGGATGCGGATTACAGCAATTATCAGGTAGAACCGGTATTTTCCGGCCATGAAGCAGACACGCTGACGGTTACTTACGCAAAAGAGGCAAGGGAACATGGCAGCTTGACAGCAGACGGGCAGAATGCCGCTTCGATTATACTGGTAAATTCAGAAGAATACCAGATTAATTCTTACGTGCCGTTAGTTGCAAAGCCAGACGACGGGTACATTACCTGCTGGTATTCCGGCAACCGGGTTTACTATGGCAATACGTTTTATTACCAGATGGATGGCAATGGAAAACACAATGAAATTGTGGTAGACTTTATAGAAAAGGGCAATGTAAAGACGGCAAGAACGGCGCTTGATTTTACAATAACAGAAAATCAGGTAAATTTAAGGAACAGCAGCGCATTTGCGAACGCATCGCCTTTAGTGGGCCTTGATTATGTCACAACGTCCAGCCAGACTCATAAAGGAACGACAGGACAAAATGGGAACGCGCATATTGACGATTTTGAAGGCGTCGTCGGCGGCGTCTACAGCATGCTCCTTTATGAGAACGGGCAAAACCGCTACCGGTATGTGGAATACGAGTTTACCGGGAACCGATCGTGTAAAGTGAATGTTCCTGCTTTTTCCGGGATGTCGGCGTATCCGGACCGGGTAGTGGCAAGGATTGACGGGACGTCTTCGGATCAGGCTTATGTGGATGTCACGCAGACAGGCGAAGTTGAGATTACGGTAGAAGTATTCCGCCCGGACCCGGACACGAAGCTTGGGCCGGTGGGGCTGTCGTTTTATTATGAGGGCGAAGGCGGCATGACGAAGCAGGAATATATCATTGACCAGCCGGATCAGGCGTCTACGGATGATGCGGCCCTCGGGGTATACGACACTTATACGTTAAAAGCGCCTTCCTCGGAAATACCGGATATGTCCGACCTTTATGTGGATGTGAAATCTTCCTATCAGGTCATTGAGACGAAAAATGGCGAGCCATCCGGGACAAAGCTTACGATCGACTGTGACACAGGCTATGTCAATACCGGGTATAAGTTTAAGACGCCGAATGAAACTTCGGAGCTTGCGGTCTTAGAAGAAGTGCCGGAGCTTCCGGGAATCACTTCCACGGGGGAAGATGTTTCTATCCCGTTTATCGGGTCTTTGGACTTTGGCTTTACGGCTAAAAACGGCGCATATTTTGTACGCAAGGACGACCCGAATACGGGTACATGGTACTTGCTGGCGGGTTATAATGTAACGAGCACTTGGCCAAAGACCCTGACCGACCGTGCTGCGGGCGCTGCAAAGACCGCGGAGGCGCTGGACGCCGCGCAAAAACAGTCAAAAGCGGCAGGCGATTTAAATGGCGGCACGTCCAATCTGGTAAAGATACCGGGCAAGCCTGTCATCAATATCGCTCCGGCGCTTTCACTGAAATTGGTGATGCGCGACGCGGCGGACGGCGGGTATGAAATGGTCGGCTTTGACTCGATTATCGGGCTGGATGAGCTGATTGTTTACAATGCACCGTTTTCTGTTTACGGGGTGCCATGCTATGTGAATGTAACCTTTAATGGGGAAGAATTTTTAGAGATTCATGCAGGCGGCGAACATTTAGCGGGCGGCGGCGTGCAAAATTCCATCTTAAACCCGCAGAAAGATACCGATGTAACGGTATTTTTACAGGCGCCAAACCTGGATTTGACGGTAAAGACCGGGGTAGGGTTTAACGCATTTGCAGGAATTTACCTTTCTCTGGGCGGAAATTTGAAATTTAATATCGAGCATTCGGACAGATGGGCCTGCGGCGGATATTTCTATGTAAAAGGCGGCGTGGGGGCAGACCTTGCCGTATTCAGCATTGAAGAAACGGTAAATATTCCGGGCAGCGGCAATCAGGCATTTGGGGACGATACGGCGAGGAGCTATATCCATTCGGCGACGACGCCCCTGTCGGATTCCGCAAATGCAGCGTTTAAAAGCGTATCCGCCGACAGCATTACAGACAGCATCGAGGAAAGGATGGAAAAGATCGATCAGGACCCGCAGTTTACTCTGTCCAGGAACCATAGTCGGCTCCAGATTGCTTCGGCAGGGAATGGAAGCGGAGCGGACGCTGTTTTAAAACCGGCGGACAAAAATATAGATGTCCAGCTTGTAAAGCTTTCCGGTAAAAAACTGATGGCTGTCACGCTGTCTGACAATGGGGCGGCGAAAGGTTCTGCAAATTATCTAGGCGCTGTCTATTCCATTAGTGAAGACGGCGGAAAAACATGGGGGAGCAAACAAAAAATCAGTGACAGTAATTTGCTGCAATGGCATGTGAGCAGTTTTAGGCTAAAAGACAAAATCCTTATGACGTGGTCAGAAGGGGATTTGGACAAAGCAACTGGCAAGCATGACGCAGGAGCGAAGTATGACCTGGCGTCCGTCGCCAAAGCGCTGTCCGCATTCGGATTAAAAGGAAGGTATTTTGACCTGAACGGGAAACCGCTGGGCGACGCCTTTACGATTGCCGACGACGATACCGCTGCAATAAATGCGCTGGATGCAGTCGAAAATACGGATGGGACGGTAGAGCTTTTCTATGAACGCCGGGCGTACCAGCCAAACGCAGCTACATTGACAGAATTGATGACGCAGGAACAGTCCGTCTGCAAGGCTTTTTTAAACAGCCGGGGAAGGACGGGCGTGGAAGATACGCGGTTTTTGGTACAAAACGAAGATGGAACAAAGAATTACCGCGTCACGGAGCTGGAAGCCTTTTCCTACAAAGGCATTAACGGGCAAATTGTAGCGCTGGACGCGGACGGGAAATTGCTGCGCGAAACCGCGGATGGGACGCAAGCAAGCATTGACGACCGTCAGATTTTCCTGCGGGTTGAATCTGACGCAAATGGCAATATCCCGGCAGGCGCACTGGTACCGCTGACAGAAGCCGGGACATGTGCGCAGAAGATCTCGCTGGTGGAAAACAATGGGCATATCTATCTGTTTTATAACCGCGGGGGCTCGATTATGGCTATGTCGGACTTCCTGCCGACTACGGCGGATGAATATGCGCAGTGGAGCCAATGTGAGGATTACGGCAATTATTTACTCGTTTCCGATTCCGATGCGCTGACGCCGGATACCGATTTCCAGGTTTCCATGAATGCGGACGGGAAAGGCATCCTGATTTGGAAAAACACGGGCAGTCGAAAAGGCGGCAGCGCCGGGGCGGCAAAACTCTATGCCGGAATCTTCCAAACGGATGGGAGCGGGACAGTGGCGGCTTCCGGCGGGCCGGTATTGTTAAACAGCATGGCGTCTGAGATTGGCAGCCCGGGCATCCAGATCTTGGACGACGGGACAATGGTTTGCAGCCACTCACAGCTGGATGGGGCGTCCATGTATGAAAGCAGCCATGCGGATGCTGTGATTCAGGGCGTAGAAGAAACGGCAAAAGTACAGATTGCGGAAGTGGAAAGTGAAGGCTATCCGGTTCCGTCACAGGAATATACGAGCGCTCTTACGCTTTGGAATAACGGCCTGGCGGATGCTGGCAATCTGACGGTTACGGCATCCGGCGCCTTAAATGGCAGCGCGCCATTGTTAGATCTGGTTGATGCGGATGGCGGAGAGGAAACGGAAGGCGCGATTTTGGCCGGACAGATGCAAAAGGTCATGCTGCCGGTAACGGCTGCGGATTCCTTACAGGATGGGGACGAGGTCATTTATACGGTTTCCCGGGACGGCGCGGCGCTTTCCACTGTCACGGACACGGTACATATGGGCGCTTATATAGAGCCACAGGAAATGGCAAGCGTGATCTCGATCCCGGGGACGGACGATTACCGGATTTCAATGACGGTCATGAACAAAGGGAACAAAGAAGGCGCTGCGAAGGTACATGCGTATACGTTTGACCAGGGCGTTTCTGCAAAAGACGTGGAAGGCATAAAAGAATGCAGCTATCATGACAAAAACATTTTGCAGCCAGGGGATTCTGCCGTTCTTACATTTGTTATGGAGGACGCCGCCTATGACGATACGGATATGCATATGATTGGCATACAGACCGGAGAAGGTTATGGACAGGTAGTAGAAGGCATGCTGCCGGCCCGTGCGGAAGCTTTGGATGGAAGCGCCAGCATGCCGAAGAAGGGCGATATCCTGACACTTGGCAAAAAGGCATCCAAAGCAAAATACAAAGTGACATCGGAGGATACCGTATCCTATTACAGGTCAAAGGTCCCTGCAGGCATTACTAAGGCAGACGTGCCGGATACCGTCAGCATTTCGGGTAAGACATATAAAGTAACGGCAATTGCGTCAAAAGCGTTTCAGAGGAACAAGAAGCTTGAAAAAATTACAGTCGGCAAATATGTAACGAAGATACACGCAAAAGCATTTTCTGGCTGCAACAAGCTTGCGGCGCTTACGTTTCAGACCACGAAACTGGATACCATCGGGAAAAAGGCTTTCCTTGGATGTAAAAAGCTCAAAACATTTACATTAAAGAGCAAAAAGCTGAGTAAGAAATCTGTCAGGGATTCTTTGATGGGTTCCAGCGTTACCAGCATCCATACGCTGCCTTCCCTGCGGAAAGATTATCGGAAATACTTTACAAAGAAAAACGCGGGCAAGGGTGCGACGATAAAATAACATGCAGATTGCCGACCGCGGCAGGCAGATCAAATCCTGCCTGCCGTGGGGCAATCCGGAAAGGAGCGTATCATGCGAAATAGGAAATTGAAATCGAAACGGATCCTTCCGCTTTTCGTGGCGGCGGCAATTTCTGCATTTAGCCTGGAAGGCGCGCGCCTGCATACACAGGCGGCAGCTAAAGCGTCTGTTACATTAAATAAGGAACAAGTTTCGATTGAAAAAGGGCAGAAAACCACTCTTAGGATTGTCACGAAAAATGTGAAAAAAGTGATATCGAAACAGTGGTCAGTGAAAGATAAATCGGTTGCCGCCGTCAACAGCAAGGGGACGGTAACTGGCAGGAAAGCGGGAAGCTCTACGACCGTTACCTGTAAAGTGAAATACAAGGCTTCCAGCCAGGAGAAAAGCCAGTCGAAAAAGCTGAAATGCAAAGTAATAGTAAAAAAACAGGCTGCCAGCGCGCTGGCGCCGAATATTATGGCTAAAAACCAGATCCAGCAAAACCCATACCTGTCGTCAGAAGAATCGATGATACACAATGATATTTATAATTCGGATGTCACGGGCAAGGCGATGCCGCTTGGCATTTTCCCAGAACTTGTGGAGTCGGCTGCAAATGACAGCCCGATTGCGCCGCCGGCTTTTTTTTATGACAATTATGGCAATGCGGCGGCTCCTTACAGCCAGATATTAAGCGATGGCAGCGTGCTCTCAGGCGGCGTCGCAATCCGGGATATGGACAGCAGTGATTTGAAAGTGTTGGGGAAATTCCAGCCGCCTTTGGATGATAACGGCGCAAAGTATGGGATACAGATTTCCTATTCTTTTGTAGACAAAAAAAATAACCTGGTCGGCCCGACGACCCACGGCCATGTGGTCATGCTGGAAACTTATGACAGCCAGGGCAATATCCGTCCTGTCTTTCAAAAGAAATTGGATGTGGATATCGTATCCGCGGCCGTCAGCGTCCTTGGCGGGGATATTGACAAGAACATCCTAAGCGTCGCTTATGACTACGAAGGCAACCTTTGGTTTGTGACCGGCGGTTTCCACAAAAACCCTGCATATTCCAAAGCGGGTTTCGTGGGATGCCTGGAACGGGACTATATTGACCTCGCCCTGGCAGGGGGCGGCGTGCCGGATGCGGCGCAATATCTCCATTTCCAAAAGCTTTCGGATGGTGAGAATGCGGAAAACGGGATTGCCGCCCACCCACAGGGATGTGTGATCTTGACCAACCAAGCTTGCTATCTATTTGCGGCGGACGCTTCTGGAGTACAGCAAAAATGGCGGTATGCCTATGAAAGCGTGGGCGGGAAAGGCGCGTCGCCAGAAAACGGGATTACCGGCGCCGGCCTTGCATGGGGAGGCGGAAGTTCCCCGACACTGACCAACGGCCTTGTACTGTTTACAGATAATCAAAATACCGTAAACCTGATTGCGCTTGACGTAGAAACGGGCGCGCAGGTTACAAAGTTCCCGGTGCTGGATTTGGGAAGCGACGTCATAGTTTCCGTGGAAAATTCCATTTCGGTGTATGCCCCGGATGATACACGCGCGTCTGTACTGGTATGCAACTGGTATGGCGCGGGCAATGCCGGGCTGTTTAAAGAAGGCGCGGATTCCTCGGTCCAGTCTTATGCCAATATTTATGACCAGAACTGGACGGACAAAGGCTCTTCCTGCCTGATGCCTGGCGTGGAGCGGGTTGATTTGGTGAAACAGCCGGATGGGAGTTATCAGGCGCAGACAATCTGGACCCGCGAAGATTTGAAAGATACATCGATGATCAAGCTTTCTACGGCGGCTGGATATTATTATGGCTATACGCAGGACGAGAAGACCTCGGAATGGGGGTTTATTGCGCTGGATTACGATACGGGCAAAACGGCGATGTGGCAGCCAGTGTCAGAAAAGAAAGAATATAACAACATGGCTGTCGGCATTATGCAGGGGAATAACGGCAATTCCATTTACTGCCCTACAAATTCCAAGACGCTTGTCCGTTTCCAGGACCGTTTTGCTTATTTGCCGAAGGAGCCGGAGAAAAAGCTCGACCTTGTAAAAATGGAACGCAATGTGATGTCTGTAAAAGAGTTCCAGAGGGCGTCTGGAAGCCGGTTGTCCCCTGCTTCTTACCTGATGTCCGCGTCTATTGACGACGCATCGGGAAACCAGGTTTTGGCATTCCGTGTGAACGGGCTATCTGGCAGCGCCGGGGACTATACGCTCTATTACATGGATACGGCCGGAAAACTGAATGAATATCAAGAGGTCGTATGGGCAGACAGCACGGGGGATCAACTTGACAGCAGGCAGAAGCTGCGCTCCGGGGACATTTATGAAGTAAGGATCAAAGCCGTGGATTCTGGCTCGCTGGATTGTGACAGTAAAAAAGGGACGGTCAAAGTCATGGCAATCCTTGCGGCAGACGCCGGCGGAAGTGATGCGGCGGCAGCCAGGACAGAGGAAGAGCTTTATGCGATGGCAGTCAAAGACGCTGCCTTTGCAGAAGCAGATGAAATTTACCCGCTCGTATCTTTGACAAAGCAGGATAAGCTTGTTACATGGGACGAGGATGGGCGCGTGCTTTTGTGTACCTGGCACAGCTACCCGGACAGCTACCCGCAGGGCGAAACAGTTACCGCGGAGTGGGGGCATGTCTGGGCGTTTACGGGCAAGGAGCTTGCCACCCATGCGGACGAGCTGGAGCAGGCGAAGGATTCACAGATGCGCCTTAGGCAGCTGCTTGCGATTTCCCCGGGCAAAACCCATAGCACGGTCACCGGCGTATGGGCAGATCCATCAGATGTGGTGCGTCCGGCCTACCAAAGCGACGCTTCCATCGGGACGATGACGACGGCATTTCCGGAAGGCGGGCAAGTTGACGCGCAGTTTAAATCCTGGTTTGACCAGAATATTTTAGATTCTTATTTTTATGGAAGCTATCCATGGACACGGCTTGGCTACACGTATGACTGGGCGGATAACGGGAAAACCTATGGTATGACGGAGTTTTTGATTCAACAGGGCGCAAAGCTGGAAGTCGCTTTTACAGAAACGACAGATGAGTTCCTGTCACGCCTGTATGGCGGGAACATACAATAAATCTGGCAATTGCAGGAGTGAAATACCCCACAGCAAGCTGCGGGGCATTTCACCCTCGCGGCAGTCGCCAAATATCCGTGCAAGCACGGCTGCTTGGCTCGTTGCCCGCGGAAATAAACCAGGATGGAAAGGGGATATGCAGGATGGACAAACAAAGGAATGCCGGTCAAATCAGGTATATCCGCCCAAAACGGGCTGAAAAAAAGTTCAAGCTGGCGCAGGAATTGCGGCAGGGCATTTACCTGTATGGCATGACTGGGTGCGGCAAAACCGCTTTTGTGAAAGACATGCTTGGCGCAAAAAGTTATCATTATTTTTCCGCTGCGCAAACGGAAGCGGGCGATATGTCGGCGTTCCAGGACGGCAGACGGCATACTGTGGTGATTGATGATCTGCAGGAGGTCGCTGACAGTCAGCATAGGGAAGAATATACCAGTCAGATCCGTTTATGGATGGACAGTAAAAATGTATGGCTAATCCTCATATCCCGGTGTGTGGCGCCAAGGTGGTTTGTGCAGCTTTATGTGGAATACACATTTTTGTCCATAAAAGAGGAAGATCTGCTGCTTGACCGCCAGGAACAGGATGAATTTTTTGAGAAGTGCAAGGTTGCCCTGCCTCCTGACCAGGCGGACCTGGTTTGGAAAAAAGCCAACGGCCACCCTTTGTTTTTGCGTTTTGCAGCCATGGCAGGCGGGGACTGGGGGCATGCGGCGGATGATATGTGGAAATACCTGGTGTTTATTTATGAGCAGTGGGACACGCAGATTCAGGAGTTTGTGGCGGAGGTATCTGTGTTAGACCGGTTTGACAATCGAATGGCGCAGATTGTTACAGGCAGGAGCAATGTCAGGCATTTAATGCGCCAGATCCTGGAGATGGGGAATTTTTTCCAGGAAAAGGATGGCATGTATGAATATACCTTTTTCCTGAAAGATTCCTTCCGGGAATTTCTGAACAAACGCTTGGAAAGGGATCGGCTGGTGCGCATTTATTACAATGCGGGGCATATGTATGAGTTATATGGGGATATTCCAAACGCCCTTAAGATGTACGAGGCAGCGGGGGATACGGACAGCATTTTGCGGATGCTGGTTGCTAATGCAAGGCAGAATCCTGCAAACGGCCATTATTTTGAGCTGCGCCGCTATTACCTGATGCTCTCCGAAGAAGCCATTTGTTCGAACCCAGTTCTGATTGCCGGCATGAGCATGCTGCAATCCATGCTGATGAACGGGGAAGAAAGCGAGCGGTGGTACCGCCTGCTTGAAAAGTTTGCTGCGGAGCATAGCGGCAGCGCAAAAAGGGAAGCAAAAAACCGGCTGCTTTATTTGGACATTGCCCTGCCGCACAGGGGTACGGTGCAAATGGTCAGCCTTTTGAAACATGCCGGCAGCCTGTTAAAATCAGGAAAGGCATTGCTTCCGGAATTTTCAGTTACTTCAAACCTGCCTTCTATGATGAATGGCGGCAAGGATTTTTGCGAATGGAGCAAAAGGGATTTGGAGCTGGCGTCTGGCATTGGCAAGATTGTGGAGTTTGTGCTAGGAAAATTTGGGAAAGGGCTGGTCAGCATTGCGCTTGCGGAAAGTTTTTTAGAAAAAGGGATGGACAATTATGAAATTGTATCCTTGGCTGAAAAAGGGCGCTTGCAGGCTGAAGCTGGCGGAAAAACGGAGCTGGTATTCGTGGCGGTTGGGATTTTGGTATGGCTTTCCGTGCTGAACGGCCATGCGGACGATGCGCAGGATATGCTGGACAGTTTTTTGTATTGTGCAAAAAAAACAGCCAGGAAGTTGATTCCAAACCTGGAAGCTTTCCGTTGTAGGCTTGCTCTTTACCAGGGAAAGACGCCAAAGATTCTGGAATGGATGGAACAGGCGCCGGATGAAAATACGGATTTTTGCTCGCTGGAGCGGTTTCGGTATTTGACAAAGATACGGGTCTATATACAGTATGGGAGATACGACAAAGCATATGCCCTTTTAAGGAAAATGCAATATTATGCGCAGAAACAAAAACGGGATTATATCGCAAATGAGTCCATGATACTTCTTGCGATCGTAAAATACCATCAGAAAGAAGCTGGATGGGAGGCGCTTTTGCAAAAAAGCATTGATTGGGCGCAGGATTACCATTTTGTAAGGATTTTTTCAAGAGAGGGCGCTGCCGTGTTAAAACCGCTGAAAGAAGGCGGGTTCTTATGGCAGGATCAAGCATACCGCAAGCAGGTAATGAAAGAGTGTACAAAGATGAGCCAGTATTATCCGGCATATCTGAAAGAAAAATCAGGCGAGGACGTCGTGCTCTCAGAAAATGCGCTGAATATCCTGCGCTTGCAGGCCGAAGGATATTCAACCAGCCAGATTGCGAAGCACTTAGGCATTACACAAAATACGGTGAAATACCACAGCAAAGAGACTTACCGCAAGTTCCATGTCAGCAGCAAGACAGCGGCGGTGAATGAAGCGAAAAACCGCGGGCTGCTTTGAGGCGGATATTTACGCCCCAAAGTGGGCCTGCGGCATACGCAAAATAAAAGTGTAAGGTTAAGTAGCTCTTACATAGCAAAAGCCACCCTGATGTGATGATCAGCCCCAGCGTTATTCCAAGGTCGCTTTGAAGAGGGGGCGGTCATCTTCTCTGTCTCATAACGGACATACAGCGGCTCTGATTTCATTCTCGCCCACATGCTTTCGCAACGGGCGTTGTCATGGCATCTCCCTCCTGCGCTGTTCCTGCGTTGCCTTATGTCATATTTGCAGACCGCATCCTTGTAAGCCTGACCGGTATACTGGCTCCCCCTGTCGCTGTGGATAATTGCCCTGCGGAGGCCTGGATTTGATTTAACGGCGTTTCCCAGCGTTTGTACACATAATGGGGCTTTCAGGTTCGTGTCCATCGCCAGCCCGACTACGCTGGAATCAAAACAGTCAAAAACAGCAGAAACATACAGCCTTCCATTATTGGCTTTGATCTCCGTTATATCTGTTACGCATTTGGACAATGGTTTTTCTGCCTGGAAATTTCGTTTTGATAACATCGTCACAGAAATAAGGAATGGGTATGATAAAATATCATCCTCTCTGAACAATGGCGACCCTTCCAACCGCATTGGCAAGGAAGATGAATATTATAATCCGACAGAGACGGCAACCCCGCCGGCCACAGAGCTTCCAAATGTGACGGCCATTGCGATGGAAAAGAACGGCTCCAATGATGAGGGCAACGCTGCAATAAGTCAGATCGTTTCGAAAGATCCAGCCTTAGACAATCTATCCAATGCGGCTGGCCCGCTGATCGGGCATATCATGAACACGCATTTAAGCGGCGCTGGCGGTTTTGGAAAGTATAATGTGAGGTTTTGATGGATGGCTGGAGGGGATTCATGCCCCTCCGGTCAATAGAAAAAATATTGGTTTGGCAGGAGGAAGTATTGTAAGTACACTGTTAAAAGAAGCAAGGTTTGAGCGAAGAGAGTATCATAATATGTAGTGATAAAAAGTTGAAAAAATTTTTGTCCCATACTTGACATAAGCTGACGGGAATGGCAGAAATGGAAGACTGATACTTTTTAGAGAATGCCTGAAAAATGGGATCGTGCCGGTTGTGATTGAAGACGCAAATAGAAATGAATATCTGGAAGCGCTGAAAGAGTATCGGGAAGAAAAGAGTTTAGATAAATTGATTGCTCTTTTTGAGAAGGAACAACAGTTTTATTTGGAGAAGTGTAGGTATTTTATGTAGGACATGAATGTGAAATTTTAAGAGATTAAGGTAGGGGGATATTGTGAGTATAAGAATTGGAGAGACTAATAAAAAGTTTGCTACTGGATTTGTTAATCCGAAAACAACATTATTATTTTTTGATAATATTTGGTTGCCAAGTGATATGATGGAGGGGTTGAGTAATAGAGAGAAGACTATTGTTAATAGATTTTGTTTAGCAACTGATTTTGGGAAAGAAGCTTATATAGGTGCAGTAGAGTCGAATGCCGGTAGAAGAAGAGTTAGTTGTGATAATGAAGAAGAAATTATATATTATTCATCATTTCATCGTAATATGACTATTAGGCAATACGCTGAGAGTATAAAAAGACGCTTTAATATAGATGTCGTACCAATTTATTTGAACCCAACACAATTTGATTTAGATAACTATCAAGAAGATTGTTCAAAAACTAATGTAATTCAACTATGTGTTAATAATTTCCCTATGATTGATGAATCTCATTTGGAATGGGAACAAGTTAACGATTTTAGAATAGATCATTATAATGAAATGAGAAGATTTTATTTATGGTCTTTAGATGAATTCAAAGAAAAAAGTGAGAGTGAGATAATAGAAAATATAAATAAAGAGTTAGATGATTTCAAGTTTGCTATAAAAAAACATGGAATATTAACCTCTGTAGGTGGCTTTACTGCAATTTTGTCTGCATCAGCTACTTTAATAAGTAGCATTGAAAGTGGGTTGTTAAGTCAAATAGGAGCAGGATTAACAATAAGTTGTGGTCTCATTACATATGCAGCTCAGCAAGTAACTGAATATATTGAAACTAAAAGAAATCCTATTGCATACATTTATGATATAGAAAGGTATATGTTATGAGCCAAATAATGCGATATAAAGGTGTTGCTAAAATAGCATTTAATAAAAGTTGATATACTTTAACCTATCTAATTATTTTCTATCATCATAAATATGTCTACAATTAAGAGTTTGTATTCGATTGCGACTGTGTTAATTTATTTTTTATAATATTTACATTATTTTAATAAAGTTTTTAAAACTTTATAATTTAAATCCGCTTCATTTCTATTTTTAAATGTTATAGGCAGTATTTAACAATAAACCGCAATAATAGTTTATTGTTAAATTATATCACCTACACTTAACATATATTTATAAAGAACTTATATATTACATTCCTTATTGCTAATTCCTGAATATGATAAACCGATTCGTCATTATAATGCTATGATTCTTAAAAGCATAAGATATATCATTTAATCATTTGTATTTATACATGCTTAATAATCAATAGATTTTACATTTAATCAATGGATATTTAATAACAATTGGATGTTTAAAGCCGTTATATTTTTTTATACGTTGCAATTTTCCCACAAAAATAATTCAATTCTTTTTCCGATTTCTAGGAATGGAACGCCGCAGGGAATATATTTGGATAATTATTTCTTGGAATATTTTAGTGGATTTTTCGTAAATAAATTTTGGACTTCTGCACCATACTAAAAAATATGATGTGATTTCTAACTGATTCTAAAACGTTTAAACGCCTAAATTCAAGCTTTTATATCTAAGCTTATATTTGTCCATTCAAGCGAATAAAATGTCTGTATGAGCCGAATACAGGCTTACAGCGTCATTCTAAACATTGCTGCAATAGGCTGATGATTGTTCCTTAAGTAAAATAGGGTAGCAGTAGTCTGTATCATTTAGTCTACCGCTACCTATTGTTTATACTTCCAATAATACCCTGTTATTTATGTTAAACCTTG
Source organism: uncultured Eubacterium sp. (assembly GCA_947385775.1). Taxonomy (GTDB): domain Bacteria; phylum Bacillota; class Clostridia; order Lachnospirales; family Lachnospiraceae; genus Eubacterium_J. The sequence goes on from CANDMI010000009.1 coordinate 39,245, forward strand.
TGCTTCCGTAATAACTCCTGATATCGTCCATGCTCAATGTCTTGCGGCCCTTTTTCTTAAACGCTTCGCTGCGCCAATACCACATCTTTTTCTGGCTCGCCCATCTAAACCCAATCACTTTAAACTTCTTCTTGTAAGCGTATGTGTTGCCAGACACCCATATCTATTGCCCAACTAACTCTATGTCTATGCCAGCAAAATGAATGATCTTGCTCAATACGTCACGCAACGCTTTGTCATTCTCCCAGTCGTACATATTCTTGCTGTAATCTGATTCGGCGCAGCCTGTATCGCCATGTTTAGCGTTGTTATGATGTTCTTTCAATGATTTAAACAGCTTATCGTATTCAGCGTTGATCTCCTGCATATCCGCCACATTGCCGCCGTTGTTAGGGTGGTGCAGTTTTAATAATTCTTTGTATTGCTTCCTTAATTCTTCTAATGTGTTTACATCCTTAAAATATTTATCCATGCCGTAACCTCCCATAACCTCAAATAAAAAAGCGCAAAGCCTTTAGGCAATTCAATAGACTTTATATTCTGGATGTGGTATAATATCTATCAATAACAGACCAACAAAAAAGGAGCGTGATTACATGACGGACAATGAATTGCTGCTTGCCATATCAAATATGATGGACAAAAAACTAAAACCTATTAATGACAGGTTGACAAAAATCGAGCTAACGCAAGAAACAAAAATTCTACCAAGATTAAAAGAGATTGAAGCTTGCTATACTTCAACTTTTAACCGCTATCAATCAGGCGTGGAACAAATTGAACAACTTCAATCTGACATGGACATTGTAAAAAAGTTGTAGCGGAACACAGCGAAAAGTTACAAAAAATTTCATGAGGGCCAGCGCAGCTTAAATACATAACAACCGCATAACCAACCATGCCACAAACAGAGTGTAAAGCCTATTGAATTGTCAAAGCGCCTTGGTTGCTTGTTGTCGAGATTGTTACACACCTATAAGTTTACTGATGCAATATACATAATATACTAAATAATGTATCTAAATTTATTAAAATTAACTAATAAGTGTATTTGGAGAAAAATTAGAAAAACACTAATAAATAATGTTATATTTATTAGTGTCATAGAAAAATTATCTATTCAGATGTTTTATTTATACGTTTTGGTTTTCCCTTGCAATCTGCTGGATAATCTATTAAATATTCTTTATCATCAGAAATATTTTTTAAAATAAGTTTCATATTTAACGCATCTGCAATCTCGACTAACTCCAATGTAGAAAAATTATCTCTATTCATTTTATTGCTTAAATTTTGTTTAGTAATTTTTATTTTTTCAGCCAATTCCACTTGGGTAACATTTTTATCTTTTAAAATACTTTTTATTGCTTTTGTTGCAGACATATATTTCCTCCCAATAGTTTTCTTAATTTATTATACTAAAAAAAAGCTCAATTGCAAGTGAAAGCAGCGGTATACTTATTGGTTTGTATTTACAAAATAAAGATGCACTTTTTAGTGAATATTATATATTGAAATAGTAAACTAATAGATGTATTGTAATATTAACAAGGCAAACAATAATTAAAGAAAATGGAGGGTTTGAAAATGACATGCACTTACAAATTGAAAGACAAAAACGGGAATATTGATTACATCGGCGCTTTTTCTCCGCTGGAAACCGGCATAGTCATTGGGTGGGGCCACGACGACACAGAGCCGGATGGGATAAGGAAATGGGAGGTTATAGTCCAGATTTAGCTGAAACGGTCAGATGACAGCAAGCTAAACATAAAACCTTGAAAATTTAATAAGGCTTTACACCTTTTACATAATCCGCTATAATAATCGTAACAACTGACGATATTTTATCAAAAAGGCGGTGAAAGGATGGTAGCGGATATGGGCATGACAAATAAACAATTTCAGGGTTTTATCAGACTTGCTTTAGAGCTTCTTGAAAAAGCATTACAGAAATCACCTGATAATGAAGAACTCAGAAAAGTAAGAGATATTTTTCAATCAATGCTTGAAGATGGTAACTAAATATTAGTAACTACTAAACCAAAAGGCGTAAGGTCTTATTAAATTATTAAGGCTTTGCGCCTTTTTAATTTGCAAATATAGAAATAATGGATAGATATAAACCAAACAAACGCAGGAAGGAAATGGATATGAATGCAAAAGAAACGTATAAAAAATTGATGGATGAAATTTTTAAATACGATTCCAATCCAACATATTGCCTTGCCGCTATCACACTAGTAAATATGTTTGGGCTGGAAACAGTAAATCTCATGGAGGATAAGTGACTAATAAAATATGTTGGTCAAAACTCGAACAATTTAGCTATGTATAAAATTAGATGAACGTCCGTCGGGACGCTGGGAGAAAGCGGGGAAGATACGAGAAGAATCAAAAGAAAAACAGTATGGGCTTATCTTGATGGCAAAAAGTTGGTTGACGTGGTACAGGCAGCGCTTGACAACGACATGATGGTTGACGATCTGAAAAAGCAGCTTATCAAAGAGAATCGGGATCATGAAATAACTTTTAAATGTGAGAGATTGCCTTTTTAAGCAAAGTTATAGCATATTGACATACGCATTTGTTGTAGTATGTTTGACCGGGCGGTAGGGTGGCAAGAAAATTCTAACGTATCCATAGAACCCCTTTTTCCCATTTCCGAAAAGGGTGAACTATCCCCATACTGTCTACGAAAATAGTTATGCCGCGCTATATTTAGAAATTTTAAAAGAGCCACTTGAAAATCAAGCGGCCTTCGTGTATAATCTACTCAGAAGTAATCGGAATTGAATCTCCGATTGCCCTCAGTGAGAATAACCAATAAAGAATAAGCATCCTACACTTTGAGCGGTTGAGGATGCTTATTTCTTTTTATGATTGTCTATGTAAGGATTGTCCAGTAATAATCAAAAATAATTGAAAATACAGTGTCCTTATGGTAGAATTTAGGGAAATATTTAAATGATTCTTCCTGAATTTTGCCCGGGAAAGGAGGAAGTATGGGAAAATCGTTAAAGGGTAAAGAATTAGGTAAGAATATTTCGCAGCGAAAGGATGGAAGATACCAAGCTAGGTTCGTAAATAGATTTGGACAAAGGCAAACGATATATGCAAAAACGTTGAATGAGATTAGGTCAAGGCTGCGTGAGGAACAGTACAATGATGTGAAAGAAGTGAATGTGGTTTCGAATAATGTAACACTGGATGAATGGTTTAAAATATGGCTTGAAACCTGTAAGAAAGGATGCAGGGCATCAACGAAGGAAACATATACCGTCCATTATAAAAGGATTCAGCAAGATTTAGGTTGGAGAAAGATAACAACATTAAATCTTGTTGTAATGCAGGACGCGATTAATAAACTGTGTTCTGATAATGCAAGGAAGAACTCTAAAAAGATTTTAGTGGATATGCTTGATAAGGCGGTTGATACGAATTTGCTAGTTAAAAATATGGCGAAACAGATAAACCCCATTATAACCAAAGAAAAAAAGAAAGAGCGGCGTGTGCTGTCTGTGCAGGAAACGGAGCGGTTTTTAAAGCAGGCAGAGGGGACGTTTTATTATGAGTTATATGTACTTGCATTGGAAACGGGAATGAGGATAGGGGAATTATGCGGTTTGACATGGGAAGACGTAAATTTTAGGGATAAACGGTTGCAAGTCAGGCGTACTTTGTGTTACTTTAGTAAAGATGGAAAATATATGTTTGAAATGCATGACACTAAGACGGGCAATGGAGAAAGGGTGGTTCCGTTAACCGAAAGGGCGGTCCGGGCGTTAAAGAAGCAAAAAGTCAGAAAACAAGAAATTATTTTGAAGGGAACCCCCCCCGATGGAAGGATATGAAAACCTTGTTTTTGTTACCCGGAATAACAGGCCGACGCAACAGTTTATTATTCAAGAGTGCATGAATTTGATAATACGCAGGATTCAAAATGGCGATGAGGGTTTTGAAACATTTACCCCGCACACATTCCGCCATTCATTTGCAACAAGGGCTATTGAAAATGGTATGCAGCCTAAGGCTCTTTCCAGGCTGCTTGGGCATGGGCAGTTGCAGATTACCATGGATTTATACTGCCATGTGATGGAAGATACCTTGGTGGAGGAAATGAAGAAAATGGAGCTGGAATGTGTCTGAAAACAAAATGGTGTCAAACCGTATTTTTATATTAAGAACGATCGAGAAAAACAGCTTAAAATAAAGGAGGAGCCAGCATTATGGAGCAATACAAAAAAGAATTCATCGAGTTTATGGTAGACAGCGACGTTTTAAAGTTCGGGGAGTTTACGTTAAAGAGCGGGCGTAAATCGCCGTTTTTTATGAACGCGGGAGCGTATGTGACGGGGACGCAGCTGATGAAGCTGGGGGAATATTATGCAAAGGCGATCCATAACGCTTTTGGGGATGAGTTTGATGTGCTCTTTGGCCCGGCGTATAAGGGGATACCCCTTAGCGTGGCTGCGGCGATCGCCTACGCAAAGCTTTATGGAAAGGATGTGCGGTATTGCTCGAACCGTAAGGAAGTAAAAGACCATGGGGATGCGGGGATTTTGCTGGGGAGCAAGCTAAAGGACGGCGACCGGGTTGTGATCATTGAAGATGTGACGACCTCTGGAAAGTCGATCGAGGAGACTTATCCGGTTTTAAAGGCGCAGGCGGATGTGCGGATTGTAGGGGAAATCGTTTCGTTAAACCGCATGGAAAAGGGGAAAAGCGGGGATAAGAGCGCGTTGGAGCAGATTACGAAACAGTATGGCTTTCCGACTTCCGCGATCGTAACGATGAAGGAGGTTACGGAATATTTGTATAATCAGCCATGTCATGGAAAAATTGTGATTGATGATACATTAAAGGCAGCGATTGACGCATACTATGAACAGTATGGAGCGAAATGATTGAGGGCTGTGAATTGGAATATCAAAAGCATAAAAAGGGATACCGGGCGTTTGCCTGGCTTTTGTTTGGCGTGTATGTCGTATTGATGATCTATTTTTTGTTTTTCGCAGAAAGCATGGGCAGGGTTACGGTCACGTCCGAATACCATTATAACTTGCAGCCGTTTAAGGAGATTTTGCGGTATCTGAAATATTACCGGGTAGTCGGCGTATATGCGGTTTGCCTCAATCTGCTTGGAAATGTAGTCGCGTTTGTGCCATTTGGCTTATTTTTTCCGCTTTTATCCCGCAGGAACCGAAGCTTTTGGAAGGTGTCTTTCCTTAGCTTTGAGATAAGCCTTTTGGTGGAAGTGATTCAGCTGGTCACGAGAGTCGGGTGCTGTGATGTGGATGATGTGATGTTAAATACGGTAGGCGGGATGATCGGATATGCCTGTTTTAAGACGTTATGGACTTTGCATTGGGGCAGGAGAAAAGGAGCGGTGGATGAGTCGGAAGGCGCGTAATGGCAAAGCTTATAAATTTACAAAAAAAAGACATTCCGGGAAAGGGGTTGCGGCGCTTGCGCTCTCCTTTGTGCCGTTGATCTTGTTTTTTTACGCGGTGGCGTATTCTTTTATGGAAGGCGGCAACGCGCCAAGGGAGATCGGGTGCGTCGGGCCTGCAGCGGTCCTTTTGGCGATCGGGACGTTACGGATGTCCATAAAAGAGGCTGGAAAAGAGAATGTCATTAAAAAAGAGCCGATCGCAGGCGCGGTCATGTCTGTTTTTATGATACTTGGATGGGGCGCGGTCTATGTGATCGGGTGGATAGGCGTATAAATGGATAATATAGAGGGGATCAAGCAGGAAAAGCCCATGCCTGTCTGGTTCCTTTTTTGCTTTTTTGCCGCATTCGCGCATAAAATAGGAATGATCATAGGAATGATTATTAGGAATGATTATAGAAATGATTTTTTTAAATGCGCTTAAAACAGGCGCTTGTCAATCGAAAAGGAGCATACTATAATAAATGTAAATGAAAAATAAGGGGAAGTGGATGGGATATGAGTTTTGACGCGCATTGGAATAGGAGCTATAAACAAATTTATAAAGAAAGAAACGAAGCGGTGGCGGAGCGGTTTGCGCTTGCAAAGGAGCGGATTTTCGAGATCGCGGGCAGGCCGCCCCTTAAGGCGCATTCCCTTTTTGAGGATTATTTTGGGAAAACGGCGGAGCTTTTTTTGCTGGCAAACCGCATTCTTTGCATGGAACAAAGCGGGGAGCTGGAGCGGCGCAGCCTTTTGGAGTGTGAAGAATTAAACCGTCTCATGTACCAGGAGATCTTACCGGAAAACTATGAAACAAGCTACGCAAACCCGGATTATGCGCAGCAAAAGCTGGGGACGGAGTTTGGCGGGATTTTGTGCTTTTTATATACGGAGTGCCGCGCGCTTTTTGCCTATGCCTTTGAAGGCCGCATGTTTGACATGACGCTTCTTATGGAGCTTTTTTTGGAAGTTTACACTTGTTTTTGTGACAGCAACGGAACGGCATTTTCGGAGATCAGCCATGCCGTATACGGGCATTTTCATGATTACAGCGAAATCTTTGTAAGACAGGGGATCAAAGAAAGCGTCGATCCAAAGCTGGATTTTTTTACGGGAATTGTGGAACATGCGGACTTTGACGACCTTACGTATTTATACCGGTATGGGGAATATATTTCGGAAAATGAGAGAAAAACCGCCCAGTATTTATCCAGCCTTTCAAAAGAGCGGATACAGGCGATGGCGGATACGTTTACCGAAGGGTACCGCATCGGGTTTGCGGTTACGAATAAAGACCTGTTCAAGAAAAAAACCGTCAGCATCCATTATGCCATTGGATTTGAGCGCGTTGTGCGAAAAGCGATGGAAAATTTTAAAAAGATGGGGCTTTCTGCGGTCATATTCCGGGACGCGGTTTCTTCCTTTGGCGGGCGTGGGAATGGGAAGCGCGGATGCTATTCGACTTCCCCCAACAGGCAGTATGATTACGACCATCGCAATGACAAGGCATATTATCTGGATAAGGCGTTTGTAGAGCGCAGGCTTGAAGCTTTGCGCGATTCCTATGAAGCGTATAAAAAGGAGGCGGCTGTATTTGCGGGGCCGGCGGTGCAGGAGGTGTTTGGAGAGGATGCGTTTGCGCCGGTGGATAAGCGATGCGCCGTTCACTTTGATGAAAAACAAAGACAGTTAAATGTGGATTATGCAAACCGGGCAGGGAGGATCACAAACCAGTATATCAAAGGGGAGGAGCGAAGCTATACGATTATTTCTTATCCGGTTCCTGAAATTGGCGCGGATTATGAGAAGATTTTTCTGGAGACGGTAAAGATCAACACGCTGGATTATCTAACCTATCGAAAGATACAGCAACGCCTGATCGATGTGCTGGACAGGGCAAAAAAGGTGCGCGTCACGGGAAAAGGGCGCAATCAGACAGACCTTACCATAAGCGTTTTTCCGCTTGAAAAGCCAGAGACTCAGACCGCGTTTGAAAACTGCGTGGCGGATGTGAACATTCCGGTGGGGGAGGTCTTTACCTCGCCTGTTTTAAAAGGAACAAACGGACTTTTGCACGTTACCGGGGTTTATCTGAACGGTTTGTTTTATCGGGATTTAAAAATATGGTTTGAAGACGGGATGGTAAAGGATTATTCTTGCCTTAATTTTTCGGATGAAGCGGCGAACAAGCGTTATATCCGTGAAAATATTTTGATGCAGCACGATGCGCTGCCAATGGGGGAATTTGCGATCGGCACGAATACAGCCGCGTACCGTATGGCAAGGGATTATAAAATCGAGGATAAGCTTCCGATTCTGATCGCGGAAAAGACCGGGCCGCATTTTGCGGTTGGGGACACCTGTTATTCCCATGCGGAGGATGTGCGGGTCTTTAACCCGGATGGAAAGGAGATCATGCCAAGGGATAATGAGATCACCCTGCTAAGGAAAACAGAGCCGGAACATGCGTATTTTAACTGCCATACGGATATTACGATCCCGTACGATGAATTGGACAAGGTTACGGCGGTATTGCCGGATGGGACGCAAATGGACGTGATCTTGGACGGAAAATTCGCGGTGGCGGGGACGGAAGAGTTGAATCAGCCACTTGAAAAATAAGGGCGCAATCGTTACAATAGAAAACAGGCGCTGTTTAAAAAATGGCGCGACGCAAAAAAGAAGTTGCAAAAACCGGATGGAAAAGGAAAATGCAAAACCAGATGGAAAAAAAAGCGGCAAAAACAAGATGTAAAAAACAAGACGTAAAATTTTAGAAAAAAGAATATGGAGGATAAGTTATGGCAAAGGTTGGGATTTTAATGGGATCGGATTCCGATATGCCTGTAATGTCAAAGGCGGCGGATGTGCTAGAGGAGCTTGGGATCGATTATGAAATGAGGATCATTTCAGCGCACCGCGAGCCGGATGTGTTTTACGAATACGCAAAAACAGCGGAGGAGCGGGGATTGTCCGTGATCATCGCGGGAGCGGGCATGGCGGCGCACCTGCCTGGGATGTGCGCCGCGATCTTTCCGATGCCGGTCATTGGCGTGCCGATGCACACGTCGTCCTTAGGCGGCAGAGATTCGTTGTATTCCATCGTGCAGATGCCAAGCGGCATTCCGGTGGCGACTGTGGCGATTGGCGGCGGCGTAAACGCGGCGCTTTTGGCGGCAAAGATTTTAGCGGTGTCTGACGCTGCGCTTTTGCAGAAATTAAAGGCTTATTCTAACAACCTGAAAGAACAGGTGCAGGCAAAGGACGAAAGGCTGCAAAGCACAGGGCATAAAAATTATAAGCAGGATTAAGTTTAAAATAAAATTAAAATGAAACAGGGATGAAAAATGGGAACGACATTAAATGACACGCCAAGCGGGAACCGGGTGCATATCGCGTTTTTTGGGCGGATGAACAGCGGGAAATCCTCTTTGATAAACGCGTTGGCAGGCCAGGAGGTTTCGATCGTATCCGAGGTAAGCGGGACGACGACAGACCCGGTGAAAAAGCCGATGGAAATCCATGGGATTGGGCCTTGCGTTTTAATGGACACGGCAGGGTTTGACGACGAGGGGGATTTGGGCGAAAGACGGGTTGCGATGGCTAAGCAGGCGGCGGCCCAGGCGGATATGGCGGCGCTGCTTTTTACAGATGACGATTTTACTTTAGAAAAGCTCTGGTCTGATTATTTTGAGAAAAAAAATACGCCGGTTTTGCTTGTAGTTTCGAAAGCGGACGCGTTAGAGGATGCGGCGGGGTTAGCGGAAAAAATAAAAGGCGCGTTTCATAAAGAGCCAGTCCTTGTCAGCGCAAAGACAAAAAAAGGAATGGATGAGTTGAAAAAAGCGCTGATTGAAACCGCGTCCGCCGCTTGTGAGGAGCGTACGATCACCGGAGATCTGGCGCGGGAGGGGGATGTGGCGCTGCTTGTGATGCCGCAGGACATCCAGGCTCCAAAGGGCAGGCTTATTTTACCCCAGGTGCAGACCATACGCGAGCTTTTGGATAAAAAATGCGTTGTGGTAAGCGCGACGACAGATCAGCTTGAACAGGCTCTTGCGGCGCTTGGTAAGCCGCCAAAACTGATCATCACCGATTCCCAGGCTTACAAAGAGGTTTATGAAAAAAAGCCGAAGGAAAGTCTGCTTACTTCTTTTTCTACGCTGTTTGCGGCCTATAAAGGGGATATCAGGTATTTTATCGAAGGGGCAAAGACCATCGGAGGTTTAACGGAAAAGGACAAAGTCCTGATCGCGGAATGCTGCACCCACGCGCCTTTGGATGAAGATATCGGGCGCATCAAGCTGCCGCGCCTTTTGCGCAAAAAGGCCGGGGAAGGGCTTACGGTGGATATCGTAGCCGGAATGGATTTTCCAAAGGACCTGTCCGGCTACCGGCTGGTGGTCCAGTGCGGGGCCTGCATGTTTAACCGGAAATACGTCATGTCCCGTGTGGATATGGCAAAGAGCCAGCATACGCCGATGACGAATTATGGGGTGGCGATCGCATATTTAAACGGGATCTTAGACCAGGTGGCGCTGCCATAGGATTTATGGGCAAAGGCTTATAAACAAAAGCTCATAACAAAAGGCTTGTAAATGATATAAACGATAGGTTTATGGAACAAAGACTTACGGAGGAATGAAAAGTATGTATAATGTAATGTCGCCAAAAGCGGAAGAGTTTATCGATGACGAAGAAATTTGCGAGTGTTTGGATTACGCCGCGAAAAATAAAAATAACGCGGCGTTAATTGACAAGATTTTGGAAAAAGCGGCGAAAATGAAAGGGATTTCCCATAAAGAGGCCATCGTGCTGCTGGATTGCGAGCTGGAGGAGAAAAACCGGGAGATCTTTAAGCTGGCAAAGCGCATCAAGCAGGAATTTTACGGCAACCGGATCGTGATGTTCGCGCCGCTGTATTTATCCAATTACTGCATCAATGGCTGTGAATACTGCCCGTACCATGCGAAAAACAAGCATATCACAAGGAAGAAATTAAGCCAGGAGGATGTGCGTCGCGAGGTCATCGCGCTACAGGATATGGGGCATAAAAGGCTTGCGCTGGAAGCCGGGGAGGACCCGGTGCATAACCCGCTTGAGTATATTTTGGAATGCATCCAGACGATTTATGGCATCAAACACAAAAACGGGGCGATCCGGCGCGTGAATGTCAACATCGCCGCAACAGAGGTGGACGCTTACCGGAAGCTTAAGGAAGCGGGCATCGGGACTTATATTTTATTCCAGGAAACCTACAATAAAAAGCAATACGAAAAGCTGCACCCAACCGGGCCAAAGAGCGATTATACGTATCATACCCAGGCGATGGACCGGGCGATGGACGGAGGGATCGACGACGTTGGGCTTGGTGTGCTGTTTGGATTAAACAATTACCGTTATGATTTTACCGGGATCATCATGCATGCGGAGCATTTAGAGGCGTATAAGGGGGTAGGCCCGCATACCATCAGCGTTCCAAGGGTGCGCCGGGCGGACGATATTGACCCGGACGTGTTTGATAACGGCATTTCGGACGAGACGTTTGAAAAGATCGTGGCGTGCATCCGGATCGCGGTGCCGTATACTGGCATGATCGTATCCACAAGGGAATCCGAGCAGACCCGCAAAAAAGTATTAGAGCTTGGGATCTCCCAGATCAGCGGCGGCTCCCGCACCAGCGTCGGCGGTTATTATGAGGAAGAAGCGGAAGATGATAATTCAGCGCAGTTTGACGTGAGCGACCGCAGGACGTTGGAGGAGGTTGTGCGCTGGCTCATGGAGCTTTCCTATGTGCCGAGCTTTTGCACCGCATGTTACCGCGCCGGGCGCACGGGCGACCGTTTTATGCAGCTTTTAAAAAGCAAGCAGATCGTAAACTGCTGTCATCCAAACGCGCTTATGACCTTAAAGGAATATTTAGAGGATTACGCTACGCCGCAGACAAAGGCGATCGGGGAGCGGCTGATCGCGGAAGAATTAAAGACGATCCCAAATGAGGCTGTCCGTAAGAAAGCGGAGGAATACATTGCCAATATCCAAAATGGACAGCGGGATTTTCGGTTTTAAACTTAAAAATGGGCAACAAAAAATCTGCCATAGGCAGATTTTTTGTTGTGTCATAAATCAAGTAATGGTTTGTCAATAAGGCATGTATAATACTATAAATAAAATCTATATATAATAATGTACATTTGAAAAACTTACAATTGATTGATGCACATCCTGGCTAACTATTTAATTACGGTAACGTTTGTCGCCTGCGGGCCTTTTGCGCCTTCTGTAACTTCAAATTCTACTGAAGCGCCTTCCTCTAAAGACTTAAAGCCTTCCATATTCAGCCCGGAAAAATGTACGAATACATCCTTGCCTTCTTCATCTGTGATGAAACCGTAACCTTTTTGATTGTTAAACCATTTTACTGTACCCTTGTTCATGACGTACCTCCATAACATATTTAGCTGTCTAGCTGTTGATAGCTTATGCTAAGGATATCATACGAAACTGGAAAAGTAAAGGGAAATCATGCTAAATTTCTGAAAAAATTATTCCATGCTTTTTTAAAAACTTTGCGGCGTATGAATCCCACTCCTTTTCAAAGCTTTTATCCAGCGTAAAAGAGCTGTAGGAAATCCCGGAGGTTAAAAGCAGCTGCCCCTCTTTGTATGTAATGTTAAAAAAAGCCGCGCCTATATCGGATGGGGGCTGTTTCGTCCCGCAGGAGCGTATCGTATTTTCCAGGTTAGCGGGGGAGAGCATCAGCACAAATTGAAAATAAGAGGGCGTATGGTGGCCCCTGATCAGAGAAAAAAACAGCGGGCGAAGCTCCCTGTATGGCATCGCGTCAAGATCCGCCAGCTGTTTTTGCTCGATTTCTTCTTTCGAATAAAAATCTTTGTGGAGCCTGCCGTCGACCTGGAAATTTACGGCGGCATGGATGGCGGCCTGGGATAAAAGGAACGAGTCAAAAATATTGCCCTTTAAAAGCAGGCTCATAAATGTATTTTTTTCAAGCAGCTGAAATACCTTCATATGTTTTGGCCCTCTTTTCATATATTGTTAGTGTGGTTTTTGGATCAAAAGCATGGATATAAAAGCTATTATATAAAGAAAAAATATTTTTTACAAGAGCTTATTTTTGTGATATAATAGATTCATTACGGTTTCAAATTGTCAGGATGGGGCGTTACGGAGGGTTTTGTATGAGGGGAAGGATTCAAAAACAGTATCGGAATCTGCGAAATAAAATACGTTGCAAGATAAGCGGCAAAAGGAACGCGGCCTTGGCGTGCCTGCTGTTTGCGTTTACGATGCAAGGGTGCGTATTTCAGGATATATCGGAAACCATTGTGCAGCCGGTGGAGGAAGCGGTGAGCACGGTGAAAAAAAATTTGGAGCTGCGCCAGCAGATGAACGCGCTTGCCATGCCAAAGGATGTAAAGACCGTTTCGGATGAAAAGTACGTTTATCAGACCCTTCCAAAGGAACAAAAAAAGATTTATGACCAGATGCTGGACGCGATGCTGGAGCAAAAAAAAGAGGTTACGATCTCCGCCACGGACGGAAGGTCTTTGGAGGATATCTTTAACTGCATCAAGGCGGATTACGGCGGGCTGTTTTGGGTGGAAAGCTTTCGCTACACCCAGTACCAGAGGAACGGAAAAACGGAAATGGTGTCGTTTTCTCCTAATTACACCATGTCGAAAAAAGAGCGGGAAAAAACGCAGCTTGAAATTGACAAAAAGGCAAAGGCTTATTTAAAGGGCATTGATAAAAATGCGTCCGATTATAAAAAGGCGCGATACATATATAAAAAGCTGATTCAAAAGGTGGATTATAACCTTCAGTCCAAAAACAACCAAAACATTATCAGCGTGTTCCTGGGAAAGGAGACGGTTTGCCAGGGCTATGCCAACGCGATGCAGTATTTGCTGGAGCGGCTAAACGTCCCTTGTGTGGTCGTGACCGGCAGGGCAAAGGGCGGGCCGCATGCGTGGAACTTAGTGAAGCTGGACGGGGAATGGTATTACTGCGACGTTACCTGGGGCAACAGCAAATACCATGACGAAGAAAAAAATGATGTGAAATATGTGGAATACGATTATTTAAATATCACGACAGCGGAAATGCAAAAAGACCACACGCCCCAGGTGAAGTTTCCGCTGCCAAACTGCACGGCGGTAAAAAACAATTACTATGTAAAGGAGAAACGGTATTTCAATTCCCTGGACGCCAGGAATATAGACGCGATCGGCGCGCTAATTCAACAAAGCTATGACAAAGGGGAGGGCAACGTTTCGGTAAAGTTTAGCGGCAGCGCGCTGTGCTCTCAGGCGAAGCAGTATTTTCTGACGGATTACCATATTGGGGACTATTGCAGCGGGCTGGATTCGGTATATTATAAAACAAATACGAAATTCAATATATTTGTAATTATTTTTCCGCGAAAATCATAGGCATTGGAGGCATAAAATGAACCGGATTGTATCAAAATTAATTATGTATACAGACATGCCGCAGGATTGCGTGCTGCTGGAGCTTAGCCGTATCTTTGCGAGGCTTTCAGAAAGCCCGTTACAGGAGCTTAGCGATGGGCAAAAGGACGCGTTTACGGCGGACATTTATAAGCAGGTAAAGCGTCTGCTTGTCGTTGCGACGGATTATGGATTTGATAAAAATCTGTGGCACAACTATCTTACTTTTTTGCTGATCACCGATGAAAACCCTTTTAGCATAACCTGTGAAAAGGTTGGGGCAAAGGACGGCAGCGTAAACTTTTTTGCAAAAAATGACTTCAAGGCGTTTAAGCAGCTGTTTGACTACGATTTTGACTGGGTTGAGCGCGCGCTTGGCATCGACTGCTTTCAAAGGCTTTGCAATTACAAGGCGATCGGAAAGCCGGAGCTTATGTATAATAAAAACGTCAGCGAAAAGGTTCGGGCTCTAAGCGAAAAATTAGAGACGGCAAAGGATGAGGAAGCGTTTTTTACTTTCGTTACGGATTTTTACAAGGCGTACGGGGTAGGGATGTTTGGGTTAAACAAGGCGTTTCGTATTTCTTCGAATAAGGAAAAGGAAGGTCAGGTTTTGTTTCATCCGATCAACAACATGGATAAGGTCATGCTAAACGACCTGGTCGGATACGAGATTCAAAAGAAAAAGCTTGTGGACAATACCCGCGCGTTTGTGGAGGGGCGAAAGGCGAATAATGTCCTTTTATTTGGCGACAGCGGCACAGGAAAATCCACGAGCGTGAAGGCCATCGTCAATGAATTTTATGACCAGGGGCTTCGTATGATCGAGATTTACAAGCACCAGTTTAAAGATTTGTCGAGTGTCATAGCGCAGGTGAAAAACCGCAATTATCGGTTTATCATTTATATGGACGATCTGTCCTTTGAGGAATTTGAGATTGAATATAAGTTTTTAAAGGCGGTCATTGAAGGCGGCGTGGAGACGAAGCCGGAAAACGTTTTGATCTATGCGACGTCAAACCGCAGGCATTTGATCAAGGAAACATGGGACGACCGAAACGATGTGAAAATTGAAAATGGCATGCACCAGTCCGACACGATGGAGGAAAAATTGTCGCTGGTCAATCGATTTGGGGTGACGATTAATTATTCCAAGCCGAGCCAGAAGGAATATTTTGCGATCGTGATCGCGCTTGCGCGTCGGGCGGGGCTTTCGCTTAGCGACGAGGAGCTAAGCGTTAAGGCGAATCAGTGGGAATTAAGCCATGGCGGGATTTCCGGTCGGACGGCGCAGCAGTTTATTACGTATTTACAGGGAAGGTGATGTTTATGGACTTATTAGATACGCTGATCATTGGAAGCGGGCCTGCGGGCCTTAGCGCGGCGATCTACGCAAAGCGGGCGAATCTGTCCGTGCTTGTGGCGGAAAAAGATTATATGGGGACAGGGCAGATTTCGGAAAGCGGAGAGGTGGATAACTACTTAGGGCTGCCGGGCATCAACGGGTTTGACCTTGGAGAAGCGTTTTTAAACCATGCAAAAAAACTGGACGTGGAATTTTACGAAGGCATGGCGGATGGCTTTGAAAGGGATGCGGACGGCTGGAGCGTGCATTTTTCGGATGGAAAAAAGATCGCGGCAAAGACGGTCATTTACTGCGCGGGCGCGGTTCACAGACATTTGGACATTGAAGGCGAGCGGGAATTTACAGGAAAAGGGGTTTCTTACTGCGCGGTCTGCGACGGGGCGTTTTACAAAGGAAAAACGGCCGCGGTGGTGGGAGGAGGGGACACAGCGCTTGGCGATGCGCTGTACTTATCCGATTTGTGCGACAAGGTCTATCTGATCCACCGCAGGGACCAGTTTCGCGGCTCCGCCAGGACAGTGGAGCGGCTGAAAAGCATGGAAAACGTTGAGATCATCACAAATGCTGTCCCGGAAAGGATAAACGGCAGCCAGACCGTGACTGCGCTGGAGCTAAAGGACGGCAGGCCAGTTGCGGTAAACGGGGTGTTTGTGGCGGTTGGGATGAAGCCTTTGACGGATGTGCTAAAAGGCGTAGTGGATCTTGACGATGGCGGCTATGTGATCGCGGATGAGACTTGCGCGACCTCCGCGCCAGGATTTTTTGTGGCGGGAGACGTGCGCGCAAAGGCGCTGCGTCAGGTTGTGACAGCCGTCAGCGACGGCGCGAACGCGGCGGTGGCAGCGGCGGAGTATATTTTGAGTCTGTAAGGCTGCCCGGAGGCTGGGAGAAAAATCTGCCAGCCTCCGGGCTTTTTTGATCGCCCGTTGCCGGGCTATTCGGAAACTTCAATTACGCTAATATCAAATCCTGCGACATTTGCCGTCAGCTGCGACATGTCAGAGCTTGCCACGGTCAATGGGTAAGAAAATGTCTGTCCATCTGCTTCTACGGTGACCGTTACGGTTTTTCCTTTTAAGACCGCCTTGTACGTTCCGCTAAAGTCCACCATCTTCATCGCCATAGGGTCTGCCTCGTCTATTTTGGAGCCGGAGATCGTGCCGTCTGTGCCGAATTTTAAAGTCATAACATCAATCCCAAGAGCCTGGATCGTGCCTTTATAGGACTTTCCCGCTAATTGGTCGGAAATGTCGGTTTCCGGCGCGTCGGTTTCCGTGACTTTGATCTTGCATTTTAAGGTTTTGCCGCTTACGACGGCTTTGATCGTCGCGTCGCCTTCTGCTTTTGCGGTCACTACGCCTTTTTTGGATACGGCGGCTACTTTTTTGTCTGTGCTGCTCCATTTAATCGAAGCTTTTGTGTTCTTTACTTTTAAGGTCAGTTTCTTGCCGACTTCTAAAGTCGCTTTTGTCTTGTTCAGCTTTGGAGCGGCTTTTGCCGCAGAAGCGGTGGAAAGTGAGGTCAGGGTCAATGCGGCCAAAAGGCATCCGCACAGGATCTTTTTGTAAAGCTTCATAGTTTGATTCCTCCTTGATGAAAATAAATGATTTTTGATACTATTTTGATCATATATGGTACGTTCCAAGTATACCACAGACAGCGAAAATGGGTCTATACAATTTTGCGGGATTGTATAAAAAAGAAAACGTTTTTTTAATTTCGTAATAAGGAACTGTAAAGAAATAATCTGATAAAGTTACGCTGGATTTTTCTTAACAGTTCCTAATTGTAATGGGGTGGGAAAATATACGATATCCTGCGGTTAATGCGCGAAAACAGGCATAAAATGGAAAAAAATGTCGCATTACCTTGTTTTTAGCGGTTTATGTCACGCATTTTATAAAAGGATGTAATTTATATGCATACAAAGCTGGTCAAACCGGATGGAATCTGGTAAAATGAGGAAGCTGAATAAAATGCGGCGGCAAAACGACGCAAAAAAATAACGAAAAGACAGGCAGGAAACGCTGCCTGGGAAAGAGGTAGAAAATGAGGAAACAGAAGTCGGCGGCAAAAATCGTATTCCTTGTTCTTGGAATGATCGCATTTTTTTTGCTGGCTGCACTCCTGGTCTGTTATTTTTTGACAGCGTCTTATTACGGGAAGCATTTTTTTCCGGGGACGGAATTAAATGGGATTTCTGTTGGTAAGATGACGGTGGAAGAGGCAGAAAAAAAAGTGGCGCAGGAGGTCGCAGATTATCTTTTTGTGATTGAAACAAGGGATGGGGAAAAGTACCAGATTACAGGGCCGGATATCGATTACGCCTATGTGCCAGGCAAGGAGATCCATGACATTTTAGAGTCGCAGGCAAATTACCAGTGGATTACAAAGCGAAGCGGGAAAAAAGAAATGAGCTTAAAGGTCGCGGCTGTATTTGACGAGCAAAAGTTGGCAGAGCAGGTGGGATCTTTAAAATGCTTCCAGACAGATTATGTCACAAAGCCGAAAAACGCCTATATCAAAGAAACGGCCAGCGGATATGAGATCGTGCCTGCGGTGGAGGGAAACCAGCTGAAATTATCCAAAGTCCAACAGCTGGCGAAGGAAGCGGTTTTGGCTGGGAAAGAGAAGCTTGTTTTGACGGATAAGGAATATAAGCGGCCCGATGTCACATCGGACGATGCGGATTTAAATAAGGCGATCGAAAATATTAATTCCTATTTAAATACGACGATCAAATATGACGTGGGCGACAATGGAGAGGTGTTGGATAAAACCCGCATCAAGGACTGGATCGCGTTGCAGGACGACTACTCGGTGACGTTTGACGAGTCCCAGGTGACGGGCTATGTCCAGTATCTTGCGAGCAAATACAATACGTACGGGTCTAAGCGCAAGTTTAAAACCTCCCTGGGGAGCACGGTGGAGATCGGCGGCGGCGATTACGGCTGGGTCATTGATAAGGAAAAGGAGAAAAGCCAAATCTTAGCAGAAATACGGTCTGGAAAGACCGTGGAGCGCGAGCCGGCATTTACCCAGACCGCGGCGGTCAAAAGCAACACGAACGACGTGGGGGATACGTATATCGAGATCGACTACACAAACCAGCATATGTATTATTATGTAAAAGGGCAGTTAAAGCTGGAATCGGATGTCGTGACCGGGAATGTGAGCCAAAAGAACGGTTCGCCCGACGGCCTTTATAAGATCGTGTATAAGGAGCGGGACGCGACGTTGATCGGGGAAAATTATGAATCGGATGTTGCGTATTTTATGGTGTTTGCCTACAACGTCGGATTTCACGACGCAAGCTGGCGAAACGAGTTTGGAAAGGAGATTTATAAGACCTCCGGTTCCCATGGCTGCATCAATATGCCCCAGGAAGCGGCGAAAAAATTGTATGGGATGCTTGAGTTAAACACGCCGGTGGTAGCCTACTACAGGGAGCCGGTAGAGCTGACGGCGGAAAACGCAAGGATTTCCAACGCCTATTCTTATGTGGATGAAAGCGCGGCGGGGCAGGGAAATGGAAATGCAAGAGTCCAGACCGGAGAGGGCCAGCAGGGGGGTGAACCTGTGGAAGGCCAGCAGTAAAATAAACAATAAAAACGGTAAGCCAAAACGCAATCATGCCGGCTTACCGTTTTTTATGCGCACGGGCGCAAGACGCGCGAGCAGGGGAAGAGGAATCTTCCCTGCTCGATTGTCCGATTTTAAAACAGCCCTGTGATCTTTCCAGAGTCGTCCACGTCAATGCCGTATGCGGCAGGCTGTTTGGAAAGGCCGGGCATTGTCATGATCGCGCCTGTAATGGCTACAATAAAGCCCGCGCCCGCGCTTACGTACACATCCCTGACGTTTATCGTAAACCCGCTCGGACGGCCCAGCTTTGTCTGGTCGTCTGACAGGGAATACTGCGTTTTTGCAATGCAGACAGGCAGGCTGCCAAATCCAAGATCGGAAAGCTTTTCTAACATGCGCTCTGCGGCAGGGGAATAAGTAACGCCGTCCGCTCCATAGATTTCCGCTGCGATCGTCTGGATCTTATTTTTCAGCGGGATATCGTCTGGATACAGCGGGCGGAAATCGGAGGTTTTCTGCTCCAGGGTATCCAAAACCTTCTTCGCCAGTTCCACGCCGCCTTCTCCGCCCAGCTCCCAAACCTTTGACAGAGAAAATCCGCAGCCGCGGGATTCGCAAAAATCGCGAACATATTCGTATTCCGCCGGGGCGTCGGTTAAGAACGCGTTTAGGGCGACGACGGTCGGCACGCCGAATTTTTGCAGGTTTTCGATATGCTTTTCCAGGTTGCAGATGCCGCGCTTTAATGCGTCCAGGTTTTCTTTTGCAAGGTCGCTTTTTGAAACGCCGCCGTTGTATTTTAAGGCGCGTATCGTCGCCACAAGAACCGCCGCGTCTGGCTTTAAGCCGGAGATGCGGCATTTGATGTCAAAAAACTTTTCCGCGCCAAGATCCGCGCCAAATCCGGCTTCCGTGATCACGTAGTCCGCGGATTTTAACGCGGTCTTTGTGGCGCGCACGGAATTGCACCCATGGGCGATGTTGGCAAACGGCCCGCCATGGACGATGGCCCCGGTATGCTCCAACGTCTGGATCAGGTTTGGTTTTAAAGCGTCCTTTAATAAAGCGGCCATCGCGCCGACCGCCTTAAGCTGCCTAGCGGTCACTGGATTGCCGTCATAGTCGTAGGCCACGATGATCCTGCCAAGCCGTTCCTTTAAATCCGCCATGTCGTTTGCAAGGCATAAAATCGCCATGATTTCTGTCGCGACGGTAATGACAAAATGGTCCTCGCGCACAAAGCCGTCTGATTTTTGCCCAAGCCCGATTACGATGTTTCGCAAGGCGCGGTCGTTCATATCCATGCAGCGTTTCCATAAAACCTGCCTTGTATCGATGCGCAATGCGTTTCCCTGCTGGATATGGTTGTCAAGCAAAGCGGCTAACAGGTTATTTGCGGATGTGATCGCATGGAAATCGCCTGTAAAATGCAGGTTTAATTCCTCCATTGGAACCACCTGGGAATAGCCTCCGCCGGCGGCGCCTCCTTTTATGCCAAAGCAAGGCCCTAAGGACGGCTCGCGAAGCGCCAGCAGACAGTTTTTTCCAAGCTTATGAAACGCCTGGGCAAGCCCGATGCTTGTCGTTGTCTTTCCTTCCCCGGCAGGCGTTGGGTTGATGGCGGTGACGAGCACCAGCTTGCCGTTTGGCTTATCCTTCGTCTTTTGCATGTATTCCTCGGTGATCTTCGCCTTATATTTTCCGTAAAGCTCCAGGTCGTCCTCGTTTATGTTGTAACGCTTTGCAACCTCTTGGATTGGCAGCATCTTTGCTTCCTGCGCGATTTCAATGTCTGTTTTCATAATTTTTGCCCCTCCTTCATATAAAGTGTTTTCCGAATCGTAACAAATGGTTGTCAATTTGTGTGAACTGTTATATTATAACATAGGTGGAATACGAAATCTATGGAATTCACGGTTGATTTTCACACTTCTATCCGATACAATAATCAGAGAGAACAGTTACTGTCCATGAGGAAAATTATTTAGATACATAGGAGGGAAACATGCCGCTTTTTGTGAATATGACGGAAATAGACAGCCGGATCAATAAACGTTTGGATGAAAAGATCCGTGTGGAGCGAACGATCCTTCGGGAGGGGATTGAAAACAACAAGGCAGAGCTTGAGCGACTGCGTGACGATATTTTTTATGAGGTCAAAATGCTCAAGGAGGACGCGAAGGAAGTGGACCGCAGGATGGAGGAATCCTACGACGCTTTTTCGGAGACCGCCCGGCCGGTGTCGGAAAACATTCAGGAATTGGAGCGCAAGCTGGAGGAATATGAAAAAAAGGCGCAGGATCTTGAACAGAGGCTGGAGCAGGTCGAGAACATGGTTTTGGAAATGTCTGACCAAAAGCAGGAGCCGGAGGATATTTACCAGTATGTGAAAGACAGCATGGAGGACAACAACGCGAAGCTGCTTGGCAGGATTCAGACGAATATGCAAAACGAAATCGGGAAAAATAATACATGGCTGCGGCAATGGCTGGATGAGCAGCTGGAAGAGCAGCAAGAAAAGATGGAGCAGCAGCCTAAAGCGGCGAATGTGAACATCACGCTTTTGATGCATGAGATTCAAGGCGCGGTGGAGCGCAATATCAAAGAGCAGATAGGGGAGTTTATTTCGGAATCCGCGGAGGCGAAAAAGCTAAAGCGGCTGGAAGAGGAGTTAAACGAGCAAAAAAGGCGGCAAGAGGAGTTGATCCGGTCAAACGAGGATGAAAAGATCGCGCGCGAATCCACAAGAAGCGCCAGGGCTGGTCGCACAGTGGGCATGGCCGGGATCGTTGGCATAAAAGAAAAGGTGGAAGAAGACAAGGATGAAAAAAGGGAAGAGGCGCAAAAAGAGCCGCAGATTACGCCTGTTTTTTGCGAGGACGCGGCTCAAAACAAATACGCGTTGGAGCAGTTTGTGCTGCAATGTACGAAATTAAAGGATTCTTACGAAGCGCAGCTTGGGAAAAAAGACGGTTCGACGCAGTATTTTGAAATAGTGGAAAGCTGCCGAAGCCTTTTTGAAGCTTTGTTGCGCGGCATGCAGGAAAAGAAGCTGTCCCCGGCGCAGCTTGCCAGCCAGACCGTAAAGATCTTAAGGCAGACGCTGATCCAATCCCTGTCGCAAAAGACGGTAAAGAGCATGGTGGAAGTGTTTTTGTGGAACTGCTCGGTGCGAAAGATCGACTGGCAGGAAGGCCGCAGGCTGTCTGCCCAGGATGGGGATTATATGGATGGGCGGCATTTGACGTACCAAAAGACAAACGACATCCGGATAGACAAATGCATCGCAAAGATCGAGCGGGACGCATACGCCATTGATTTTGAGCAGGAGGGCGAGATGTACGAGGTCATCATACCGGGCGTTTATAAGGTATGGAAGTATGGGAAGTAAATCGCGGTCTGTTTTCATTTCTGTTTATTTTCTAAAATTTTGAAACAGGTATAATTTGTAAATTTTGTAAAACATGAAAAGGATTCTTAACATATATGACATAAACAAATAAAATTTGACAACAGGCATTTGGCTGTCTATAATGAGTGATGCACTCGCAAATGATGATCGCTCTTTTTAAATGACCTGCCGCGATCGGCTGGCAGGTCGTTTGGATTACGAAGGTTGCGGGAATATAAGAAAGCGTGGGGGCAGTTATGTTATTTTCCAGTTTAGTGTTTATATTTCGGTTCATGCCTCTGTTTTTTTTATGCTATTTTCTGACGCCAAAATCCTACCGGAACGTGACGTTGTTTTTAGGAAGTATCATATTTTATGCAGTTGGTGAGCCGGTTTACGTATTTTTAATGTTGCTTGTAATCGTAGTCAATTTTATGATATGTGTCCATATGGCAAGAGGGATGGGCGAGAATCGGAAAAAAGGAGTCCTGGCGTTCGCCCTTGTTTTGGATTTTGGCTTATTGTTCCTGTTTAAATATTTTAATTTTTTTACCGAAAATCTGAACCTTTTATTTCATCAGGATGTAATTCCAAAGCTGCGTCTTACCATGCCCCTTGGAATAAGCTTTTACACATTCCAGATCGCGTCTTATGTGATCGACGTATACCGGGGAAAGATTAAGTATACAGGCACGCTTTTGGAATTTGCGTCTTATGTGAGCATGTTCCCTCAGCTGATCGCGGGGCCGATCGTCCAGTACCCTGAGGTGTCCAAGGAATTAAGAAAACGCAAGGTGACGCTTTTGGATATCGAAAAGGGCTTGGAGATTTTCTGCCTGGGGCTTGGGAGCAAGGTGTTGCTTGCAAACCAGATCTATACGTTGTGGAACCAGGTGCAGGGGATCGGGTTTTCAAACCTAAGCACGCAGATGGCATGGCTTGGCGCATTTGCTTATTCTTTCCATATTTATTTTGATTTTTGGGGCTATTCCTTAATGGCGATCGGTCTTGGGCGCATGATGGGCTTTCGCATTCCGAAAAACTTTGACAGCCCGTACATGGTAAAGTCCGCCACGCAGTTTTGGCGCAAATGGCATATGACCCTCGGCAGGTTTTTTCGGGAATACGTTTATATTCCTCTTGGCGGCAACCAAAAAGGCAGGGCGCGCATGGTGTTCAACACGTTTCTTGTATGGGCGCTTACGGGGCTATGGCATGGGGCGGATTGGAATTTTGTCGTATGGGGGTTAACCTTTTTTGTATTGCTGATGCTGGAAAAGTTTCTATATGGGAAATATCTGGAAAAGAGCAAGGTGGTCGGGCATCTTTATATCTGGATTTTAATTCCGGTTACATGGGTCATTTTTGCGGTAACGGATTTCCCGCAGCTGCTCATTTATTTAAAGCGGCTCGTCGGCGTGCATACCGGGGAGGTGCTTGTGAAAAACGAGCAGTTTATGCGCTATTTGCGGCAGTACGCGGTTTTGCTGCTCGCCTGCGCAGGCTTTTCCACAAGGCTGCCTTACAAAATATACCGCCGTATCCGCGGCGGGCTGGTTCTTGTACTGTTCGCGGTATTTGTGTTTTGGTTTAGCGTATATGAGTTAGCGAACGGCGCCAATAACCCGTTTTTGTATTTTCGATTTTAAGATAACGGGGAGGGCGCGTAAAACATTTGTTATTCGTTTGGAAAAATTGAATGCATAAAGCATTGTTATTCGAATGAAAAAATTGAATGCATAAAACTGTTTGTATAGAAAAAAGGAAAGTGGGACTATATTGAAAAAAATTTTAAAATGGCTGTTGGAGTGTCCGATTTTGTTCATTTTACTGGCAATGTGGGCGGGGCTTGCGTTTCTGACCTGGAAGGAAGGGAAAATGCCTTTGGCTATGCGGCAAAACCTTGTACAAAATCCTGTATTTGCCGTATTATTAAGCCCACAGACGGATCTGCCAGAAATTGAGCCGCCGGATATCGACGTGGATCTTGCCTTAAAAAACGACCCGTCAAAGCCGGACTCTTTACTGGATGATAAGGGAGGCGATAAGTCGGATGACATGATAAAAAATCCAACAAAAAATCCAACAAAAAATCCGACAAAAGATCCGTCAAAAGCGGATGGCAAAAAAACAGATGGAAAGGCGGACAGCCAACAAACCGGCGATAAAAAAACAGATCATGAAAAAAATGGGGACGGTAAGACAGAGGGCGAAAATGAACCAGCCGGCGTAACAAGGTTTCGCGGATATAAGAAGGTGAAAACGGATTCTCCATACTATTCTGACCCTGGGGTAATGGCTTTGACTACGGACTATGATTACAAAAACGTGGAAAAGGATTATTTTGACGACGCGGTGTTTATCGGCGATTCCAGGACTGTGGGAATGCAGGATTATTCCGGATTGGACAACGCTGCTTTTTTTGCGAAAACGGGCATGAACGTCTATGAGATTTTGGAGGATAAATTTATCAA
Source organism: uncultured Eubacterium sp. (assembly GCA_947385775.1). Classification (GTDB taxonomy): domain Bacteria; phylum Bacillota; class Clostridia; order Lachnospirales; family Lachnospiraceae; genus Eubacterium_J. The sequence continues at coordinate 63,972 of CANDMI010000009.1, forward strand.
AGACGGCGGGAAGGATGTCAGCGTCTCGGACATGTTAAAGAAAAAAAGTTATAAGAAAATTTATTTAATGATTGGGATCAACGAGCTTGGAACCGGAAACACCGCGACTTTCCAAAAAGCGTATGCCCGGGTATTGGAGAAGTTCCGCAAATGGCAGCCAAACGCGGTCATCTACATCCAGGGCATTATCCCGGTCAGCAAAAAAAAGGCGCAAAGCGATGGGATTTTTAATAATGTCAATATTAACGATAAAAACGTGGCGATCGCGCAGCTTGCGGACGGGAAGCATATTTTTTATCTGGACGTGAGCGAAAAGCTGGTGGATAAGCACGGGTTTTTGCGGGAGGATTACACCTTTGACGACGTACATATGTATGCGCAAAATTACAAGCTGTGGACGGATTATCTGATGGAGCATGCGGTGGTAAGGGAGTAAGGGGGCGGCCTGGCTGCGGCCAGTCCCCTCTATAAGCTGGATTATGTAATAGCGTATTTGCAAGGCGTGGCTGTTGGCGAAGAAGAGCCAAATTTAAATAAATGAGGAAGTAGCCAACAGTTGCCGGATAGTTGCTTGACTTATTCCTGGTATTTTGATTATAGTTGGGGAAAAGGAGGTGGCGACATGGCTTTATGCGATAACTTGAAAAACGCCCGAAACCGAATGGGGTTGTCTCAGGAAGCAGTAGCGGAGGAGCTTGGGATAAGCCGTCAGGCTGTAACGAAATGGGAGCTGGGGCAGTCAAAGCCCAGTGCGAAAAATCTCAAAGCGTTAACGGAACTATATCAGATTTCCTATGAAGAACTGATAAGCGAAGGCCCAAATCTTATCCTACGTGCAAATTTAACCAAATGGGCGATTGTTTTACAGGCGGCGTTTTTATGCAGTTGCAGCTGGTACGCTTATACGCTTCGCGATAATCTGGATGATGTTGTTTACCGGGGAGCGTTTGTTTTTTCACTGATTATGCTGCTGTCATGCTCGATCTGGATGGCGGCAAACCATCGTTATGAGTTGGATCGGGCTTTTTAGGATGGCGCTTATATTGTTCATTCTTTTTTTCTATATTTTGTATGTGAATCCGAGGTTTATGAAGCGGAAGCTTACAAGATAAAATTTTGCACATTTATGAATAGGAATAAGGTATAGTAAAATATAATAGTGTCAAAGCGCGTATAATATGAAATGTATGTTTGCGTGAATCAGAATCCGGTTCATAGGAAGTTTGTCTTTCGCAAAGAGCCGGATTCTATTATAATAAAGTTGAAGGCTGAACGATAATGTATACTCACGATCACTAAAATTTGCCCATAATGCGACTCACGAGCGTTGTTATCTTGAATCATATGGTAAACTTTATCGCTTGTGAGTATAACAGTTCAGCCCGCGCCATTCGCAAAGACGCCTGTGGAGCTTTCCCGCTGCTGACGCAGATAATTGTCGAATTTCTTGAAATTTATGTACTTTTATGTAGAGTTGTGTTATAATTAAAATCTACATTCATAAAGCAATTGTTTCTGTAAGTGTAAGTACATAAAGAAGTGGAGAGAGTTTTATGTCTAACCATAAAAAGAAAAAACCTCGTCCGAGCAGGAGCTATCATGTTGTGAAAGAAGGGGTTTCGACAAAAAGACCTGCGCCGCCAGGAACAGCCGAGCGGGAGTCCCAAAACAATGAATCTCCATCCGAGGACTATGATAATACTGGCGGGGAGGAATGATCATGTCAGATTTATTTAAAATTCTGCCTTTGGCAATATTGTATTTGTCTAGCGGGTTTGTTTTTTTGTGTGGATTTTATTTGTGGATCGATAGAAGATTTGATTTTTTATCAGAAATAAGTTTTTCGATCATGCTTGTAATAGGGTATTTATTGGATACAATTGCGCGCGCCGTTCCGATAAGTTTTGGATTTACAGAGGAATCCGTAAGGAATCTGGCATTTATTTTCATAAGCTTTCTTTGTGGAATGGGATTAGCTGTATTAAGGAATAAAGCGGGCTGTAGGGTTAGTAAATTTGTTATAAAACATGGAAGGAGAAAGTCATCGTCAGAGTTTTTTTGGTATGATATTTTAGATGAAAAAGATAAACCAACATGGATTCGATTGACAAATCTTGATAAACAATATATTTTAGAGGGAGTTCTGCTTTCTTTAGCCGAAGCAAAAGATAATCCATATTTACTGTTGGGATATTGCCAAAAGTATCATTTGGATGGCAGAGAAATTGAGAGTGAAAATGTGAATGCAAATGATAAACATATTCAAAAAATAGTAAGACCAGATTCTTTTGATGAAATCACGCTTTTTTATGCGAATGACAGCGACAAGGCCATAGAACTAAGGATTGAAAACCGATAAGGGGATAAGGTTATGGATAATAATGATATTCTCGGATTTGAGGAGGAAATCGTAGAATCATTTGCGCTAGAAAATTTTGATGATTTTGCATCTACAGATGAAAGTTTCTTAGCACATGTATCGAAAATGGATGATGAATTAAAATTAATATTGAATGACAATCTGGTTCAATCTTTGAAACAGATCATAAATCTGATGCCGTTTCCTTTGACTATTGTATATGAGCCGTATTATGTGGATCGGATCTATAGAGATGAATATTACACGTATTATTCTAAGAAGCATTTTGGCATTTCACGAAATACCAAACGGCTTATATTTTTTAAGGGATGTTATTATAAGAAAGATTTTCTTGATTGCTGCGATGATAAACAACAGGATATTGAAAAGGATTTGATCGGGATGATCGTCATTAAGCCTACGCATACGATCGGACGTATGCTGATCAGCCCATTTCTTTTGAATATTCCCTTTTGTTATGTTAGGACGACCCAATTTGAAATATCTGTTTTAGGAAGAATTTATAATGTGGACGCATTTCCTCTTAGCGGACAAGATAGTGAGGTTATGACTTGCGCGGAAGTAAATATGTGGCAGATAATGGAATATTTTGGAGGTCGATACAGTGATTACAGGACATTATTGCCCAGTGAAATGTTGGATCTCATTTCAATTACGTCAGATGTTCGGATGCTGCCTTCCGATGGATTGACGGTTGAACAGGAATCGTATCTTTTTAAGAAAAGCGGATTGTCTCCAAAAATCTATTACAAATGGTTGCAATATGATGGAGAGAAGTATGTGGAGACTTATGAATCATACTTAAAATCCCCTTCCTTGGAAGAAATCTTACATTTTTATGTTGAGTCGGGCATACCTGTTTTGATCAATTTACGTGAAAAAGGAAATAAAGAAGGCATCAATCACAGCATAACATGTATCGGGCATGCGATGGATGAAACCTTAGAAAAGTTTGAGGAAGTGGATTTTTCAGAAGAGGAGCATGAGCAAAATCAACAAAAAAATCTGGTTGACAAAACAAAAAATACAGAGTATAATAAAATAGCCGTATTGAAATCATGGTCTGCCGTTAGTGGCTATGTTATAATGGAAGACCATTCAACGCCATATCAAGTAAAAAGGTTAGACGATCTTAGGTTTGGGAATGGCAAAGAAGGTATCTTGTATGAAATTGACAGTTTCGTTGTGCCATTATACAAACATGTTTTTATGGCGGCAGAAGATGCTTATAAAATTGCGATTGACTTGATTGATGAGTCGAAGGATTCTATTCGGGAGTGCCTTTGCAGAACGGGCAAACTTGAAACAAATCAGATTGTGATCAGATTATTTTTGACAACATCTAGAGCATATAAGCAATTTCGCGTTACAAGCGCTTTTTCACTCAATGAGAAGGTTTTTTTTAGTCAAGTTGCCTATCCTAAGTTTATATGGATTTGTGAATATGGGACTTTTGACGCTTATAGAAACCACAAGGGAGTTGGAGAATTCGTTATAGATGCGACAGCGTCTATGACAAATTCTCCAGTAATTTCGATACGCCATGGTGATTCGATTACATACCGTGGACCAAATGATCCTGAGGATTTTGTCAAGCTTAGGCGTGATATACCGATTGAAAGTGAGTTTAAGATGTTTGAAGAGAATAATTTAAGATATACAAATATGAAGGGAGGCCACCATCATGGTTAGTGTTGGAAAGCCGTTAGTTACCTCGCGCTATATAGGGACTGAATTTAAAAGTATATCAGTTCTGGATGAAGAGAGAACAATAATGGATTTGAACAGGCGATTTTCTGAATCTGTCAATAAAAATAGTTCTCATAGACGAAAAAATCTGTCAAGAGCGCGACGGTCGGCAAAATATTAGCGGTACAATGTGTAAAATATTTATTGCAGGATTCATATATCAAACGATTCTTCCAAGCAAAGAACAAAGAGGAATTGTAGCGGTTCGCAATGAGAAAGAATGAATAGAATGAAAAAAGTATTATGAAAAGGCATCATAGAAGCTGTTCTGTGGTGTCTTTTTTGTTGTATATAAACAGTTGCTGCAAAACCGCATTTAAATGCAAAGCCTATTGACATTTTAAATTTTACATGTTATAGTGTACTAGTATAGATAATACGCACAATACAATGCTGAAATAATATAGAAAGCAATTTGGTGAAATGTCAAGAGGAAAATAAAAAAGATTTTCTGGAAGAA
>CANDMI010000010.1 GCA_947385775.1 uncultured Eubacterium sp.
GCAAAGCCATATTCAGTCTTGGATTGAAAAGGTTCAAAAACTGTAAACTGCTGATATCATATAAATCAACTGCTTTTTGCCGAAAGGTTTAACAAGATCCGGGTTACAAACTGCCCGTTTTCTACGGCAAAATCCGTCTCGCCCTCGTAATTGGTAACCGCCTTGATAATGCTGGATACGCCAATCCCGCCGCCCTTATCCGACTGGGGCAGCCCTTTTTTAAACGACACATCCCTGCCGCAGGTGTTGCGGCACTGGATCATGACCTTATTTCTTTTTTGCGCAATGTGAATGTCGATCTCCTGCTTTGGCAGCCCCGAGGCGCTGCATCCATGAATCGCGTTTTCAAACATATTGGCTAAGACCGCGATCCAGTCAATGTCCCGCACCGGCAGGTTATCCGCCAGCTTCACGTCCATATGCACCTCCACTTTTAAGCCCCGCGCTTTTTTGGCATAGGCGGACAGTATGCTGTTTACCGCCCGGTTTGTGCAGATATCCTTTTCCTTGTGGCTTTCGATATCCGCCCCATACTGCTCTAAATAGTCGATCAGCTCCTTATATTCCCCTTTTTTCGCATATTCTTCTATTAAAAGCATATGGTGTCGCACGTCATGGCGGATGCGCGCGGCCTCGATCTCCGATTCGCGCATCAAATCCATCTGCTGGTGCAAAAGCCTCTCATTTACCTCCAATAGCTCTTTTTCCGCCTGGTAATAGTGCTCCTGGCCCAAATGGATATATAAATGGAGGATCGCGTACTGGAGCATCCCCGCCATAAATAAGATCAAAAAGGCTCGCACCATATTAAATATGGAAAATCCCTGGAGGTTTGGCCAGTAAGCCATGATCGCCCCAAGCATGACCGACACAAACAGCGTGACCGCGCTAAACAGATCCATCTCCTGAATCAGGAAATCCACGCCGTTTAAAAACTGCTCCCGAAATTTAAACCAGGTAAAGCAAAGGATGACGACAAGACAAAGGAATCGCACAAATATATCGACCCACAAATTTCCGTCAAATGCCCAGCGCGCCACATCCACGCCGCAAAACGCGCATACGGAAAACATATAGAACGACAACGCCATTTTATACAAGGATAAATAAATCCCCTCGCTGCTAAGCAGGCTGCAAAAAACCCCTATGACAAAAAGCGTGGAAATCGCCGCGTAACGGACGAAGCTTTCGACGGCAAGCAGATACCAGCCGCTGTAAAAAACAATGATTGAACTCCCAAAGACAAGATAGAGCCAAATGGTTTTCTTCATGGAAAACCTTGGCCTGTCAAGCATCAGAAAAAAAGACAGCAGCAACACCGTGCTAATGGCGTTGCGCAAAAATGCAACCCAAAATGACCCCCCCAACATTGGTTTTTCCCCCTTTTTCCAAAGCTTCTATTAATATTAATAGTATTGCTAAATTATAGCATTTGGAAAAAGGCATTTCCACAAGCTGGGACGAATGCAGATTTTTTTAGGACAAAAAGTCAAAATAATATGAAAAATACACTTTTTTAAATTCCGCCGCCTTATTGCGCGGGATATAGATCTTACTGCCGTTATCCATTACGATCTCTTCCCGCTCTACAGATACGATATGGTTCATATTTAAAATATAGGAACGCCCGCAGCGTCCGAACTGGCGAAGCCCCTCTAACAGCTCCCAAAGCTTGCCCGCGGTCATGCGCACCTTACACTCTTTCGCCGCCAGATACAAGATCTGGTAGTTTTTTTGAGATTCACAGTATACGATCTCATTTGGTTGAAACCTGCGGATGCCCCCGGCAACCTTTACAATGATCTGGCTCTCTTTATTTTTTCCGATCTGCCCTATCACCGTATCCATCGCATGAAAGAACCGTTTGCAGTTTAACGGCTTTACGAGGTATTGCACCGCGTCCACCTCATACGCCTGCAACGCATATTCCGGCGACGTGGTCAAAAAAACGATCGGAACGTCAAGCCCCATCCTGCGCACCTCCTCCGCCGCCTCTATGCCGCTTTTTCCAGACATAAAAATATCTAAGATCAGCGCGTCCGGCATATACCCCTCTTTTTGGACGCGCAAAAGCAGAGCCTCCGCGCTGTCAAACCTTTCCGTCACATATTCCAATGTCCGCCCGCAGGCCCCATACCTTGCCAAAAATTCTTCTATCTGGTCAAGCTGCTTTTCATCGTCATCACAAATCGCTATTGAATACAATCCTTTTAACCCCTCCGAATATCCCGCAACACCTGATGTTGTTTCTGTACCTATTATAAAAGGGTTGAAAAGAAAAAGCAAGGAGCAAAAAGGATGACGCGGACCGTAATCAGCTTTCTTCCACAATCCGAACTCCCCAGGGGCTTAAACGCATCCGCGCGCCGTTCCCATACGCTTCCCTGGTCAAAAGGTCCGCGCCCGGCTTATAAATATAGGGCACATGACATTCTTTATCGGAATAATTCAGGTAAAAATGCACGTTACGCGCTTCCTGGTTCACGCCGTTTTTTACCGCAACGCCCGCTTCGTATTCCGGCGGCAGGAAAATACCCGCTTCTTTAAAAAGCCTGGTAAATACATTCCGTAAAACCGCTTCATCCGCCATGCAACCCATGTAATAGGCGCTGCCCTTTCCATAATCATTTCGCGTGATGGCGGCGTATCCCTTCCAGTTTGAATGCTCATAGACCGCAAGCGGCTGCGCCCCCTGCAATGTCAAAAGCTCCATAAAGTCTTTCGCGCTTTGAGCCGAATCTAAATCTGAATCCGCTGCGTTTTCCAAAACGCTTCCGGATAACCTTACTTTATCTGGAAACGCGAACTGATTGTATTTCACTCCAAGGCACTTCGTTAAAATATGCGGCTGTATCTTATGGCTTACTTTCACATTTTCATTCGCAAACGCGCTCTTAAAGGTCACGAAAAGCCGCCCGCCGTTTTCCACATACTGGCAGAGCCTTTCCAAAAGCGAATCCGGCACCGCATAAAGCGCGGGCACGATAACCGCTTTGTAGCTTTCGATATTTTCCGATTCCGGCCATAAAATATCGCATTCCACATTCATATGAAATAACGTCTGATAGACAAAGCGCACCACGTCATTGTATTCCAGATCCCCATGCCCCGCCGCGGACGCTTTGATGCCAAACCACTTTAACGCGGTCAAAGCCTCATGGCTTAATAAAATAGCCGCGTCATTCTTTTTTTCCAGATTTATTAGATGTCCGCCCAGCTTTTCAAATTCCCGCCCCACCTGGCACGCTTCCAGGTAAGTCTCGTTTTCTTCAAAATCGTGGCTTAAAAGCCCTTTCCAATAAGTCTCCACCGCATTGTGCAAAGAATGCCAGTGCCAGTATAGGACGCTGCCGGCCCCGGATGCGATATGGCTAAACGCCTGCAACCGAAGCTGGCCTTTATAAGGCGTCCAGTCCGGATACCCCTGGGCCTGGGTTTCCATGACAAGGTAATTTCCCCCTTTTAACGAACGCGCAATATCACCGCCAAGGGCGATCTCAAGCCCGGTCAGCCTGCTTTGAGAAGGATGGTAAATATCCGCCCCCGCAACGGTTAAATGCCTAGCGCTTTGATACTGGTTTACGTCGGGCTGTAAGCCGTAGGAATACCCCCGCCATTCAAAATCAAAGTTGTGGGTGATAAACTGCCCTTCCCTACAGTATTCTTTTACGATCCCAGCCTGCCAAGCTAAAAATTCCTCTACAAGCGTGCGCCTGAATTTTTCAAACTCCGCCCCAAGGCTGCCGTTAACAGTCCCCCTGACATCCGGAAAATCCTCCCAGGCATGTACCGCATTGCTCCAGTAATCCAGCCCAAATTCCCGGTTTAGCGCGTCCAGATCATCGTGGAATTTTAAACGCAAGTATTTTACAAATTTTTCCTGCACGTTTTTTCCGGCTGTATCGTAATATTTTGTTTCGTTATCCAATTGAAAACCGATGACGCATTTTCTATGAGCCGTTTTTTCCAACAGCTTTCTAATAATGCGTTCGGCATAAAAACGGTACGCGGGATGCGTGATATCCATATTTTGCCGCGGCCCGTACAAATTCCTGCCCTTTGCGGTCACCGCGAGTATTTCCGGGTGGGCTTTTGCCATCCAGGGCGGGATCGCGTAGGTCGGCGTGCCGATAATGACCCCAATGCCTGCCTGCTCCATCGCGTTTAAAACCCGCTCCACATGGGAAAAATCAAATACGCCCTCTTTTGGCTCGTACGAGCTCCAGGTGGATTCCGCGATGCGCACCGTATTGATACGCGCTTTTTTCATCATCTGGATATCCTGCTCCAAACGGTCATAAGGCATATATTCATCGTAATATGCCGCGCCATATAGTAGTTTTTGCATGTTTAGTTTCCCTTTCCCCTTATTTAAGGCTGAAAATCCCGGATCACCGAAAGCGCAGGCAGGGCATGTCCGTCATAGTCAAACAATGCCTGGTTCGCCCATTCATTACCCCCCGGCCCTTTTTCGCCCATATATTCACATGCGCTCCTCGTCGCCCACTGGCTGCCCGGCGCCGGAAGCCAGGCCGGTTCCCAGTAACAAAAGCCCTGGCACAGCTTATTCGGCGTACGGCTTATCGTCTGTAAAAAATCAGACATAAAATCCGCCTGTCCCTGCTTTGTCATCGGGTACGGCACATCCGAGGCAACCTCCGGTTTTGCCGCCATGCCTTTTCTGTTTGCAGCGTCCAGCTTTTCATATTCCGCATAATCCATAAGCGTATACCCCATAGACACCTCCGCTATAAAAAGCTTTTTGTGATAACGCTTCGCAAGCATCTTCATATTGGCTTCTAACATATCCAACGTGCCATGCCAGAATGGGTAATAGGACAGCCCGATATATTCAAAATCCGCCCCGCCGTTTTCGATATAAGCGTCAAACCAGGTCTGGTACAACTGCTGATTGCCGCCGTTATCCAAATGCACCATAACGGGAATCGAATCGGATGCCTCACGCACCGCGCGTATCCCCGCGCTTACAAACCGGGCGATATTTCCATATTCCGGCGTTTTCCCATAAGGCCACAAAAGCCCGTTTGAAAGCTCGTTTCCAACCGCCACAAGCTTTGGCGTAAGCCCCTTTTCCTTACACTGGTTTAATGTTTCAAACGTATACTCATAAACCGCCCGCTCAAGCTGCGGGACATCCATTCCCCGCCATGCTTTTGGAACCGTCTGCTTGCCCGGGTCCGTCCAGCAGTCGCTGTAATGAAAATCCAACATCCAGCCGATGCCTTTTTCCTTCGCCCGGCCCGCAAGCCCCAATACGGTTGTAAGGTCACATCCGCCCCCGCCATAAGATTCGCCGTCCTCCGTATACGGGTCATTCCACAAACGCAGCCGCAGCAGGTTCATTCCGTATGATTTTAAAATATCCATCGCGTCCCCTTCCACGCCATGATCGTAAAACCTGCCGCCCGCACGCTCTACCTCTGACAGGGAAGATAAATCCATTGCTTTTATCCATTTGTCCATTGCGCACCTCTCTTAATCCTCTTTTTCTTTTTTTCCCTCTTTATCTGCTTTCTTTTTCCCTTCCACCGATTCAATGCAATCCACAATGTCATCATTTGTAAAATTTTTTGACTTCAACCAATCAATTAAATTTAAAACTTCCCTTGCAGTCATCGATCTTAATACCTCCATTTTCCAATCTCCTTTCCATCCATCACACGGACTTTGCAATAAACGCAAAATCTTAGATTAAATCATAACTCTATTCCTTCACAGCAAATTTTAAAGCGTCATACTCATCTATTAGCAAAATGACTGGCTTTCCATAATATGCCCGCATCATCTTAGTCAGGTTCAGCAGGCTGTTTTCCATATAGGCAAAACGACTTTTTCCACTTCCTATCATAGCAGATGCCGCCTGCGATATCAAATGTTTCCTTATGCGGCTTTACAATCGAGTAGGGAAGCGCCATCTTCCCCTACTCGCACGCCGGGCGCCCGTCAGCTTCCGCTGACAAATTTCACTTGGGCGCCCGTGTGCAGAAAAAAGGGGATCGCACTTTTCGCCAATCCCCTGCCTGTCCCCTATTTATTTTACATCTTCCTTCCAAAGCCCGTGCAGATTGCAGTAAGCGTATACCGCTTCCACCGCATCGCCATCGCAGATCGCAAACGTAACCTCCGGCTTATCTCCCGGATGCAGCGCTTTTCTCTGGTTGCCCTGCTTTGTCTGTAAGGACACCCATTCAATAAAATGCTCCTGCATCATCGGATGCTCTAGCGCGCCTACGTTCACCTTTACCAGATTTCCTTCCACCGTATACACCGGCACATGCTTTTCAAACGCAGCGTCCACCGTGCCAGGAACGATCTCTGTCATTTTTTCACCGCAGCACATTACAGGGACTCCAGCGTCCTTTACCATCGCGATAATGTTCCCACAGTGCGCGCAAGTATAAAATTTTTGTTCCATATTTACAGATCCTCTCTTTCTTTAAAAAATCTCTCTTGCCTTCATACGCCCTATTTAAAATCGGACGGTATTATGATAGCATGAAAAAATGGAAAATTCAAGCGAGGAGGGATTTTTAGACAAACTATAAAATCCATCCTTGTTGCGTTAATTTAAGAATGATATTTGTCGTTTCCATCTATTTTTCCTCTAATCGCATTCGCCGCGCACGCCTTTTTACATAAGCCGCAATGGATGCATTCTGGGTGGTTCACATCCCGCACAGGGTCTAGCTGCATTTTACATACTTTTGCGCACGCGCCGCATCCCACGCACTTTTCCTTGTCCACCCGGTAGCGAAATACGCAGATCGGATTAAACACCGAGTACACCGCGCCAAGCGGGCATATGTATTTACAAAACGGGCGGTAGATCATAATGGATAAAAGAACCGTAACTCCAAGGATCACATTTTTCCAGACATAGAGCCACCCAAGCGCGCTGTGCATGGATTTATTCAGCAAAACAAGGGGAATCCCGCCCTCTAGCGAACCCGCCGGACAGATCAGCTTGCAAAAATACGGCGCGCCCTGCCCTAAAATGTCTACAAGAAACATCGGAAGCAAAATGACAAATACGAGTAAAATCACATATTTCAGCTTCCGCAGCAGCTTATCGCCTCTAAACGCGCCGATCTTTTTCGGAAATGGGATTTTATGCAGCAAATCCTGTATCAACCCAAACGGGCACATCCATCCGCACACAAATCTGCCGGTCAGCGCGCCGATAAACATCAAAAATCCGGCCACATAAAACGCGAATTTAAAGTTCCAGCTGCCGATGACCGCCTGCATCGCGCCGATCGGACAGGCCCCAAGCGCGCCCGGGCAGGAATAGCAATTTAGCCCCGGCACGCACAGCTTTTTTAATTTTCCACGGTAAATCTTTCCCTGGGCAAAGCCCACAAGGTAGCTGTTTGACAAAAGCACCCAAAGAGCCTGTATTCCGTGGCGGCGCCACTCAAAACGATTCTTTTTTTTATCCAATCCCAACACACTCCAGACATATATTGACCGCTTTTTCCAAAACAACCGCCGTCTCGCCCCGGAAGATTCCATACGACATCATAAAAAGCCCCAGGACCGCAAGGCAGACTCCCGGCCAGCCCGGGCGCACAGGCCGCCTCACCTAACGGCCTCCTTTTCGCCGCCTGCTTCCGTTTTCATTGTTTTCATCGTATCCTCTATAATCGTTTTCCAGTCGTCATAGCTATGGCTGCCGGAATAGACATTTCCAACGATCGTTCCATTTTTATCCACAAAAAAGGTTTCCGGCACCGCTTCTATCCCTTTTAACCGTCCATTCAAAAAGCCTTCGTCCGGTATCAAAAACGGATAACTGGCCTTCGTGCGCTGCGCCAAAAGCTCTGCCTTTTGCACCGCCTCACTGCTTACGTCGCCCGCTTCATCTCTTGCGTCCAGCACAATGCCCACTATATTGACCCCCATGTCCGCCATATCCTGATGCAGCTTTTCCAAATCCGGTATTTCGTTAATGCAAGGCGTGCACCAGGTCGTAAATACATTGACCATCGTAAGCGCATGGTCCTGGAACAGTTTTTCAGAATAAGGAATATCTTTTATATCCTTCATCGTAAACGCGCCCAGGCTTTGACCCGCCATATTTTCATTTTCATATAATTGCTCCGGCGGCGTCATCTTCGTAATCTCCGACTGAATCTGGCTGATCAACTCTGCCAGCTCTTTATCCGCTTTTGGATCGGTACTTAGATAATACGTATAAACCCCATCCTCACTTTTGCCAAGCTCCTTATGATCTGTGCATTTGGTCACTTTATCCAGGTTCGAAAGCTGGTCTGAATGGTACACGCCAATGGCCCCGATCCTTTTTAGTCCATCCGCCCATTCATTAAATCCATTTCCTTTGCTTTTGATCTCGGCATTTTTTTGCTCTTTTGTCAAAACATTCCATGTAAACTGGAAATAAGCGAAAGACTTGTTATCATCCGCTCCTTGCGCGTCGCTTAGCATAGCGACGGTTTGTAAATCCATTTGCTCACGCAGCTTTTCCGGAAGCGTAAAGCTTAACCCCATATCTGGATTCTCGTATGTTTCCTGGCTTGGGATAAAAAGCTCCGCCGCTTTGTAAGTGTCCGGCGCCGCGTTCGCGTCTACGTCGGATACGCTGCCTTCTGCGGCGGTATCCTTTCCGTCCGCGCCGCTGGCAGAGGACTCCTGCGGCTCCGATTCCTTTTGTTTGTTATCCGTGGCGCATCCGGTAAAAAGGGCCATGCATACAAGCCCAGTAAGAAATGGTTTTAAAATCTTTTTTACTGTCATCGTGCTCTCCTTATTGACGGTTACTGATGTTACGCTGCCGTTTCGCTTTCGGCTTTACTTAACAGCTTTATACTCACAAGTTTCCATCTGCTTTAATTCGTCAAGCGATAATGCCGGAATATAGTCCGCAATTTCTTCCAGCGACACTTTCCCTTTTTTTATCATTCTTCTTGCTGTTTCTCGTGCATTCTCTAACGCCGCTTCATTTCTCATATCCTCCATAATTTTACACATAGCAGCCACCCCTTTCTCGTCCTGCTTGTAATATCTTGCCTTTTTCGCGAGCGTTTCATAATTCATATCGTCGGGATCCGTGCATGAAAAATCGTGCATTAACTTACCAATTTCGTCATTGCCCCTGTATTTCCCATTAACATATATAATATGCGAACCGTCTCCAAACAATACTTTATTTTCCCCGACAGCGACATATCTTTCCACTGGATATATCGGCTGATTTCCTTTCATTACATCATTTTCTGTAATAAAAATCACATAACTGTCGGGAATATCCTCTGTATCATCTCCGGGTTTTAAGATATGCGCGTCTAGCAGACTGCTGTTATGCCTTGCCCTTTTTGCGCCCGCCCCTTCATCTTTCCTTTGGATTTCCACATCAAACTCTTTCTTGGCGCTGTCAACCGCATGAACGTCCAAAATGACAGAACGCCCCTGTAAATTTTTAAGCGGATCTTGTGTTCGAACCGACTGGATCTTGATATCCTTTCGTCCTAAAATAATCTGAAGTATCAGCTCCACACCCTCATAATTATCTGCAAGGCAGACAGTCATAAAATCGTCATCTAAGTACCGCAGCGATTTTATACGCTCTAAATCTTGTTCATGTGTCTGCGATATCTCCCCCAAAAAACCACCTTCTTTCGCTGCTCCTATTATACATCAGACAAGGCCATTTGAAAACTAAATTTTCGCAGCCGTTCATTTTATCATGATCCCGCTGCCCACATTCCTGCAAAATCCAACGAAAGCCGCCATAAAATACACTGCGTAAATCCCCAAAAACACCCCCGCCGAGCACAAAAAGTAAAACGCCGCCGAAACATGCGCCCCCGTATAAAAATTAAACCGGCTCCCCGCAAACACCGCAACCGGCGCGCTGATCAAAAACGAAATCATCGCCGGGCAAAGATAATATCCGAACAGCTGCTTGAAAATAATCTTTGTTATCTCCCTGCCGCTGCACCCGATCTGAAAAAGAACCTGATAGCGGAACCGGTATTTTGCCGCGTCGCTAAGCTGCTGGACACTAAGCACCGTCAGCGCAACGCACAAAAACACGATCCCTACATAAAAAAGCGGAAATATCACAGACAGCAGCATGTATTTTATCTCCGGGATCAGGTTATCCCTTACAAGATTCTTTTCGGCGTAAACGACAATGCTGTCGGAGCCAGAGCAGGAATTGCCAAAATCATCTTCATAATCAAAATCATTTTCATCATCGCCCTGCCAGCCATCCGTCTCCCTCGTCTGCCCATACCCCTGCACATTGTCCAGCCGCCTGTCGTTATCAAGCAGCATCTTCAAATTTGCAGGCGCTTTTCCCTCTATATCCGCAGCCAGCTCCGCATAATACGGCCGCATGGTTTTGATATCACAATCCGGCACGACGATGATATAATCCCCGCCATTTTGCCCGTCCTGCGAAAAACATTCTGTATGGTATCCCGCAAATTTCAGTTCTCTATCCGCCCCGTTTATCTGAAAATCAGGAAAAAAATCACCGGTTTCATTCAGCACCCGTTCCTTGATATGCACCGCGTATTCCCCATTCTTTAGCGAAATTTCCGGCAAATTTATCATGCGGCGCAGATGGTTATAATCGGATAAGCCGATATACGTGTCGTAATCACAATATACCATCTCCTCATTTTTCCTGATCTCCTCCAAATCCGGCGTTCCATCCGGCTTTAAATAATTGTCCCCAAATACTGACAGATGGGTATACAGCCACGCATTTACCTGGTTCGTGTGATTCTCATAAATCTGATAAGTAAACGCTTCCTTTAGCTTCGTTTCTTTTTTCAAAATCTGGATTTCCCGTTTAAAATCATCGTCAGGCCGCTCGCTGTATACCTGTACGTCAAACGGAAATTTTCCCGCAAGCATCTGGTTTTGAAAATGGTTAAACATCAAAGCCACCGCGCTCCCTAAAACCGCCAGCGTAAACAGCGCCGTCAAAGTCCCCATCGTAAAGCTCATGGCCCGCACCTTCGAGGAAAACTGACGCAATAAAAATAAATTATCCTTGCGGTATACCGCATTTTTCTTATTTCGTACATAACAGATGATCCATGCGCTGACGCCGCCATAAAGCAGGTAGATCGTCAGCACAAGTCCGGTTAAAAACACCGATAAAGTAACCTCATTCCAGCTTTTGTTTCCAAATAAAAACAGTCCAAAAATTAGGAAAAACACCGCCGCCGCAGGCAAAAGCAGCCGTTTTGCCTGTTCGTGGCTTTCTTTTATCTCCTCGTTTTTCTTCTGGCTGTCCATCAGCTCCCGGATATTCATTTTCCGAAACCGCCATCTGCAACGCAGCATCGCGAAAAGATAACAGCCGCCATAGCAGGATGCCGTCATAAGCAGGCAGCTTTTATCCAGCTCTAAATGCAGGTAATAATCCATCTGCACCATATGGTAAAAAATCGCAAGAAGGATCTGCTGCAACAGCAGCCCAAACACAAGCCCCGCCGCAAACGCTCCTGCCCCAAGCAGCAGGCTTTCCCGGATATAGAGCCTTGCGATTTCCTTTTTCTTCATGCCAAGCAGCAGATAAATACCAAATTCCCTGCCACGCTTTTCCAAAATAAACTGCGCCATGTAATGAATGAGCCACGCTACGATCAGCACGATAAAAAAGGTGGCAAGCCCCAACATGACCATCATGATCCCGGAAATCTGAAACGCGTCCCGCACATCTTTGGAAAACAACAGGGTGTTAAACGCAAACATAAACGCCGCGACAATCGCCATCGTCAAAAAATAAATCCGATAATCTTTCGCGGAGCGTTTTACATTTCGATATGCCAGCTTATTCAGCATTGGAAAATGCACCCCCATTCAAAGACAGAACATCCAAAATCTCGTTTAAAAAATCCCGCTGCTTTTTCTGCCCGCGAAACAGCTCGTGGAAAATCTTCCCGTCCTTTAAAAATAAAATCCTGCCACAGTAGCTTGCGCAAAACGCGTCATGAGTTACCATAAAAATCGTAGCCCCTAGGCGGACATTCATATCCGTAAAGATTTCCAAAAGGGTCTGGGCCGACTTGGAATCCAAAGCCCCGGTCGGCTCATCGGCTAACAAGAGCTTTGGGTGGTTTGCGATCGCCCTTGCGCAGGCGCACCTTTGCTTTTGCCCGCCGGACGCTTGATAGGGAAACTGCCTCCGGATATCGGAAATGTCAAACAAAGACAGCAGTTTTTCACAGCTATTTTTAATATCCTCCTTCCCGCGCCCATGCAGCGTCATGGCAAGCATAATATTTTCTTCCACCGTCAAAGTGTCCAAAAGGTTATATTCCTGAAACACAAACCCCAGATTTTTTTTACGGAAATCCGAAAGCTTATCCTCGGAAAGCTCCGTAATATCCATATCCCCATAATAAATATGCCCCGCGCTTACTGTATCGATCGTAGATAACATATTTAAAAGCGTCGTCTTGCCGGAACCGGAAGCCCCCATCACGCCGACAAATTCCCCCTGCTCCACGGTAAAACTGACCCGGTCCACCGCTTTCGACACATGTCCGCTGTTTCCATAATATTTTTCCACATCACAAACCCGTATGGCATCCTGCATATGCTTTTTGCTCCTTTCTGCCG
The DNA here is from genome assembly GCA_947385775.1 of uncultured Eubacterium sp. Taxonomy (GTDB): domain Bacteria; phylum Bacillota; class Clostridia; order Lachnospirales; family Lachnospiraceae; genus Eubacterium_J. The sequence goes on from CANDMI010000010.1 coordinate 12,622, forward strand.
CAAATAACTATTTTTACAATTCCTTAGCTATACCTACTATAACAGGAAATGCGGCTGTGTGGTATCGGTTATTCTTTCTTAAATCTTACAAAATTGAAAGCTTGAAAACGGTATACAAATAGTTTCCGTTATTTGCATACCGTGCCTTAGATTCCCGTGACAGCGGCATGAAATAAGAGAGGGCTATACGCCCCCTCTATCTGTTGTTTCTTAAATATGAGAATCAGAATTTGAAATTATTTACTAAATAAATCTTTATGCATAGTTTATAGTCTTTTTTGAATTGATTCGTAAAACTAACTTCTAGCATTCGTCAGTCCTCCAAATCCGCAAATAATTCCGCTGTGTTCGTGTATCGTTTTCCTGTTCCATTCGCTAACATTTCATCTCCCTCTTTAAATGCGGCTAATGTATCAGAATTTGGCATTTCTTCATTTTCTACAGTTAATCCTTGAATATATCCGATTAAATATGAGATCTTGCTATCTGGCACAGTATCTAATAATTGATATACTTTTTCTCTTTCACTCATTTTTCATTCCTCACTTTCCATAATTGTTACCGTTCAGCCCGCGCCATTCGAAAAGGCTATTGCAATCACACCTAAGATATGCTATAGTAAGAATATAGAAAGCAACCGCCCGCAAGGGGGTTGACCTAAGGAAGATAGCATTGCCACCCATCCACTCGACCAAAGTATCAGGGTGGTTTTGCTATGCTAAGACATCGCTAATGACAAATCAAATAAATGAATGTCAGCAATGCTAAAATGAACGTTCCGAACGCCATAAGGTCTTTGAAGTCAAATAATTTGTCATTCTTATTACTTTTCTTCTTTCTTCTGTTCATCCGCATCACCCCCATCCTATGTAGAATGAGGTCAACACACCCTTTTACACGGTTGCGATTTGTATTATAGCACATATTGTGCTATTTCACAACATTACAAAATAGAAAGCCTGGATTTTTTATAAAAAATGCATTATTTTTGAAACTTTCTTCGCTTAATCCGACACATATATGATAAAGAACGTTCAGAAAGGACTGAAAACGGATTGGCTGATCGAGATCAAACTATTTTTTTTGAAAATCTGTATCATGCAACTTACGAAAAAGTTCTCGCGTATATTATCGTAAAATGCAAAAATACACAAGATGTTGCGGATATATTTCAGGAAACCTATACCGAGGTTGTAAATGCGCTCCGAAAGCATGGCATTCCTTATTTTAAAAAACCGGAAGCGTTTGTGATGCAGATCGCAAAACGCAAAATTTACCGCCATTACAAATTACTGGAACGTATACGCGGCGTTTTTGACGCTTATGACTTTGATGAATCCAATCCGAACGCAATAAATCTCGATCAAATTTCTTTTGATGAATTACTGGTGACAAAAGAAACCATAGATACCGCAATATCATACCTGGGCAGGAAGGATGAATTGACCAAAAAAGTGTTTTACTTATATTACTTTATGGACAAACCGCTGAAAGAAATCGCGGACATGTTTTCCGTCAAAGAATCAACTGTAAAAAATAAACTGTATCGGACTTTAAAAGAGCTAAGGGAATATCTAATAAAGGAAGGAATGATGTAATATGAATGAAAAAGACTTTTTCAAACAGGTGTCTGAATATCAAATGCCGGATATTTCACAGGTAAAGAAAAACTGTATCAAACAACTAGATTTCAATTCAGATCTCAATTCAGATTTCAATTCAGATCTCAAAAAACACGACCGCAAAAAACACCTTTCCGGCTTTCGTTTCGTCGGGATCACGGCCATAGCAATGACCGTCCTGTGCTTTTGTGTCATGCCCGAAAATCCGTTGGCAAGAAATGTTACAAAACGGATCCGTGCGATTTTAAATTTGAATGAATCGTCTGTCGATATCGGCTCAATGGATTTCGACCATGCAGAAAAAATTAAGATCAACATACCAAAAGATTGTGAAAAAGTCGAACATGACGGGATAACTTATTTCACAAAATCCTATGCCGCTTTACCGGATTTGATCCATGATATCCAGATGGATATTTTTACATGGACGTGTTCAAACCATTTTATGGAAAATGGGATTCTATTAAATATTGTGCCGCAAGATTACGGACGTATCGCGCTGTTATACGATTTCCCAATTGATCTATTTGTATATTTTCCGCTGTCTGCCGATTCTTCCCTGGGAAATATCATGCTTAAGAATGAACAATTAAAATACAGCACAATCGATGGCGAAGGCAATATCGAAAAATATCAGCAAACCACGGAATACGAACTGGCGGAACAATTTGAGGACGAAAATCTGAATACGACCGTCACGATCATCCGTTCAAATTTAAACACAGCGCAAGACAGTGATATCCATGAAAGATCGGAATCTGATATTTCGTATTATCTCTATTTCACCCTGGATGGAATGTGCTACCAGATCAACTGCACCGGAACGCTGACGCAGGCCCATGATATTTTAAAGCATTTGGAAAAAACAAAAATAACAAGCTCTGCCCTTCATTCCTCCACAAATGATAAAACGGCTTCCAGCGATCTACTGTATCGCTCCGTAGAAGGTTCTGTTACATTAAAGCAGGGGGAAAAGATCCATATACTGGCTGCAAATGGACAGGTATATGAGGATGTTTATATCATTTTGATCGGAAATAATAAGATTCATAAAATCGGTTCATTATATGCGGATAAGCCATATGAATATAGCGCCCCTGCTTGCGGGCAGTATATGATTTACGCTGAAAAAGGAAAGAAAAATATTACAAATGAAGTAATGATCGAACATTCTTGCAGTGGGGAAGATTATTTGCATTTTATCTCACAATCAGTATAAAAAGGTTTGAAATTATATCATAACTCCATACAAGAATGACACTCCTCATTTTCGTAAAAAACGCATGGCTACAAGTTACTGTTCCATGCGCTTTTACGTTGTTATAATGATATTCCATATTTTTCTGATCATGCCAACTGCATAACCTCGGCCTCAAGTTCCCTCGCATCTTCCAATGTTAATTTCGGGAAAAAACTCGGTATTTCTTCTACCGTAATTCTCCCGTTTTTTAACATTATCCTTGCATTTTCCCTTGCTTCGTCTACACGTTCACTTCTGATAAACGACTTCATAATCTGTTCTTCATCAAACAAACTCATCATAATCGTCACAACCTCCTTTTCCCTGTCAAGCAAATATTCCCTTAAAACATTCCTGTCTTTGCTTATGCGAATCGTTTCCGTAACTGCCTTTCTCGTCATTCCATGCTGTTTTGTCTGCTCGTTGAAAACTTTGCAGAAAAGTATGTACTGATTGATGATATCTTCTGTATCGCTTTCATAGATAACCTTTGCTTTTACTTCCATATCAATATCCGCACCCTCAAAAAATTCTTTGGACAAGGATATTTTATCGGGTTTCCTCCCTTTGTTTCCTGTAAAAATCACATAAAGTTCTGGCTTTGGCATTTTCACTTTCCTGCTCTTGTAATAGTTTTGGCTTGTGCGCTGAAAATATTCGTGATAACTCTGCGCCAGATACAGTAAAACTCTTACTAAAATATTCATTGTCCATGTAGACTGCGCTTCTATAAGGATCATCAACTTATTATTCACAATAAAGCCCAGGTCGTTATACAGATTGTCAGTCAGCACATTTTCTATCGTTACATCAGTCAATGAATCCTCTGTCGCTGCCTCGTCCTCTGGATGGAGCGTTTTATATAGCTTTAGCAGATAACTCTTATTTTGAAAAAGGTCAAGGAATACGCTGTTCTTCGCGGTACGCTTTGCTTTTGTATCCTGCACTTTAACACCTCGATTTCTAAAATCCCATGCTTATGAAACTGCTAATGTTCCATAAAATACGGCACAACACAGGTATATCCTATCCTGCCACACTTCAATTATACAAAAAAACACATGTCTTTACAATAGATACTGATAGATTAATTTCAGTATTATACCCATGAGCGAAATGATTTGCCAACAGGAGTATCGGCATTTCTAAGGGAAAAACAGATCATTTGGCAAATACGTATGCTTGTGGGTATAATAGATGCAAATAAGCGTCCCGCTAATTTGAAATTATATTTTCCAATCACTTTCGAAACCCGCTAAAATAAACACTGACCGGAAATTCCAGCGCAATTTGCGTCCCCTCCCCTTGTACGGATTTTGCCCAGATCGAAACGCCAAGCTTTTTGCACAGCTTACTGCATAAATAAAGGCCGATTCCAGTAGACCTCTCCGTCTGCCTTCCATTTGTCCCAGTAAAACCCTTATCAAAAATCCGGGGCAGCTCCTCTGGTTTTATGCCAATCCCGTTATCCGCAACCTTTAGCGCGACTCCGCTTTTCGTTCGCTGCGTAAAAATACGGATAAAAGCGCCCTGATCCCTGCGATACTTCGCACTGTTTAAAACAAGCTGGTTTAATATAAACGCGATCCATTTCTTATCGGTAAACGCAGAATCCGGGCAGTCTACGAAAGCCTGGACGCCGCATGAGATCAGATACCGTTTGTTTTTCATCAGCACGTCGCCCGCAACTACGGATAAATCCGTCTCGGCGATCAGATAATCCTTATAAACCTCGTCGAGACGGGCGTAGTATAACGCCATATCCACGTAATTTTCAATTTTCTGGTTCTCCGCCGCCACATACCTGGCGCGCTCGTCAAAATGGTTTTCGCAATGCAGCGCAATGTTTGTAATCGGCGCCTTGACCTCATGCACCCAGCTTTCAATATATTCCCGGTATTCCTTTTGTGCGTCCTCAATCCTTCGGATTCGCTCGATCACAGACTTGTTTGATTTTTGGATCAAAGCGCGGTACAGCCGGTCCTCCAGCCGGAATGACTTTGGCATAAGCTCGCCCAACAGATAACGCTCATCTAAATTTTCCACAACATTTTCCATCCTCTGAAAATACCGCCTGCGCGTAAAAAACTGCAAAAGCAGCCAGCATGAAAGGACTGCGCCCCAGCATAACAGTATCACGATGCAGTTATCAAGCGGATACCCCGTCAATAACAAAAAAGCCGCCAGCAACGCCATCAGCACAAAATGCAGCAGCAAAAGCAGGCATTTATCATTTATATATTCTACCGCCTTCATACCTGATATCCCATTCCCCGTCTGGTCTTTATAAAATCAAAAACACCGATTTCCTCCAGCCTTGCCCGCAGGCGCGCAATATTGACGCTAAGCGAATTGTCGTCGATAAACGCCTGTTCGTCCCACAAATATTCCACCAGCCGCGCCCGCGAAACGATCTCGTTTTTATGACGGATCAGGCAATAAAGAATCTTTAATTCATTTTTGGAAAGCTCCGCCTGTCTCCCCTGGTATCGGACGCACCCTCTGGCAGCGTCCAGCTCTACGCCTTTATGAAAAAGCCTTTCCTCCTGCAATCCCTGCTTTTTCGCGCGTTTCAACACCGCCGCGATATGCGCCAACAGCACCGGCGCATGAAACGGCTTTGTAATGTAATCGTCTCCGCCCCTTAACATGCCGTTTAGCTCATCCATAGAATCCGCCCGGCCTGTCACAAAAATAACCGGCACATCGGACGCCGCCCTTACCTGCTGGCATATGTCAAACCCGTTTACTCCCGGCAGGTTTACATCCAAAAGCACAAGGTCCGGCTCCATGCTAAGGATTTCTTCCTTTACATTCCCAAAATCCGTTAACGAGGAGGCATCGTATAACGCATTTTCCAATAGCTGCTTTAATTCCTGCGAAAGCGCTGTGTCATCCTCTATGATCAAAATTTTCATGCTCTTCCCACTTTTTATCATCCTATTCTTTTTCCTTACTATATAAAACGAAAAACCTTACTGGCTTTCGGCGTTTAGGAACTGTTAAGAAATAACTTGTGAATAGTGCGCCGGATTTTTCTTCGACAGTGTTGTTCAAAAATCAGGCGCATAGCGGGCTATGTAACTGATTTTTGAACAACGCTGTCGGAGAAAAGACAAGCAATATCACAAGTTATTTCTTAACAGTTCCTTAGCCTGAAAAACAGTAAGGCAACGCAATATAGCCTCATTTATAAGCTAAATGTTTTTTATTAAATCCGCTGTCCTTTCCTCATTATCAAAAAAATCTTTTATTTTATAAATCGCATCCATTTTTTTACATTTATCCGGCAAAGGAATTTCAAAGATAATGCTGTATAAATATCTGATATCTTCCAACGTTACCGTTTTTAAAATACGATTTCTAGTCTCTTCTGCAATATCCGGCTGGCATATCGGCAATAAATTTTTTGTAAAATACTCCAACACCTGCTCTTTCGTTCTGATTTCTATGATTTCTGTTTTCATTTTCTGTTTTGATTTTTCAGCTATCGTATTGCTCAATTCCAAAGCTTTTTCAATTTCTTCAGGCTTATATCGTATTTTCCTTAGCATATCTTTATTAAAAAAATGAATCGCCGCCTCGCTCTGACTCATATGATAAAAATCCGTATATAAACTGATCAGATCTTTTTTGATATTTTCATTTTCTCTACTACTAGCGCTCATTTTCACCCTCCAATATTTCTAATATTGACTCTGATATTTCTTCATAGGAAGACGTTTGTATCCCCCGTGTCGTATTCACTGGAATACTTTCTCCATTTGACCGATTATCTTTATGCGCAATATAGTATTTAAAGATATTGCTTGTAGAATATCCGTTTTCCTCTTGACTATATCTATAATCATGGTATCTTGCATCCGATAAAAGAGATTTTACCCCTATAATACTTTGTATATTCTTATCTAAGGAAATGATCTCTTCCCGATTGTCTGCATTCCCCCTTCGCTCTTTATATATCGTTTCAAAAATGCCGATCAATTTTGCTTTATCTCCAAAAACTTTATTTAATAAAATACTGCCAATTTTTTCATTCATAATAAATTTCATACGTGTCTTTTCAATTTCGGAAATATAATCCGCTACCCCTTTTGCGCTTATTCCGTCCACTATAGTTGGCACAATATAATAATCGGACACTAAAAACGCGCTTTGGATAAGGAGATTGCTCGTAGGAGGGCAATCCACAAATAAATAATCAAATTCCAATTTCTCAATATCCCGAACAAACAAATACAGCACGAATATATTATATATGTTCTTTTCCATCCTTTGCGCCAGCTCATTCATCCTGCAATTTTCAAAGCTTATGCTGGACGGGATAAACGATAAATTATCCTGAAAGCCAGTTCTGCGTAATTTCACACATTTATCTTTTAAAATATCCTTTACCGGACAATCCACATCTCCCATTAAAAGTGAAAAATCAATGTCCGTTTTTGCGTCGATATAACGCATATATAATTCAATAATATAATTAAAAACCTCATCCGCTTTATATCTGCTTAAAGTATCGCCATTGCTGCTGCAACAAATATTACTTAAGGAACATTGCGGGTCAAGATCAACTAGCAAAACTTTTTTTCCAGCTTTTGCAAAATACGTTGCAACTTGAAATACACTCGTGGTTTTCCCTACGCCGCCTTTATAATTTCCCCATATAATACTTTTCATGATCTTTTCTCCTTTGTACTGAATCGCATAATCAATCCAAATATAATCTCGCACTGATAAATCTGATTATACTACTGTTACACCCTTTTTTCCACCTTAAATATCAACTCGTTTATCCGACAGCTCTCCTATCGCTTTTCCAATTCCTTCACCTTATCAAAAAACGTGCTTTCCGCCAGGCCGCAGGCTCTCGCAGCCTGTTTCAGCGTTATTTTCTTTTCCCTCCACTGCTTATGCACCTCGTCGAAATTATCTGGAAGCGGCAGGGAGGGCCTGCCAAACTTCACTCCCCTGGCTTTGGCGGCGGCTATGCCTTCCGCCTGCCTTTGCCGTATATTCACGCGCTCATTTTCCGCGACAAAGCTTAGCAGCGCAAGCACAATATCACTGATAAATGTGCCTAGAAGATTACGCTCCCTCCTGGTGTCTAGGATCGGCATGTCGATCACAACAATGTCCGCTCCCTTTTCCTTCGTTATTTTGCGCCACTGATCATTCAAATCTGCATAATTCCTTCCCAAACGGTCAATGGATTTTACAAACAGGACGCAATTTTCGTCCAGCTTGCGAAGCATACGCCTGTACTGCGGCCTGTCAAAATCCCTGCCAGACTGCCTGTCAACATATATCTGCTTTTCCGGCACGCCCATTTCCTTTAACGCGATAACCTGCCTGTCCTCATTTTGCTCATAGCTGCTGACTCGTGCATATCCCAGGATTTTTTTGTCTATGCTCTTTTCTTCCATAGCGTTTTTTTCGCTCCTTCCTTTGTAACCAGCCATCTATCCGGTATATAGCCCTTGCCTTCTTCCGTTCCTACAATGGCTTTTGCATCTACGCATGTAAAATTAAAACAAACAATTCGTCCAAAATCATATGTTGGCTGGGATGAAATGAAGTTGTTTTATGAAAAGAGTTGTATGCCCCAAACGCCTTTATAAAAAGCGCAAAAAAATCAAGCGACGTGCGAATGCGTTCACTTGATTTCATGATTCTTGTTATAAACCGTTTAAAAACTCTTCCGCTTCTTTCCTCGAATGAAAGACCACGATTTTTCGTTTCTTTTTATTTGCATATAAGAGCCGGTAGATCTGCGGCAGCTCCTTCGTTGGAAAATCTATGATCCATTGCTCAAACTCCGGATCCAGCTCCCGCTCCAACCAGGGCAGATCGTCCCGCTTCACTCCGACCCGCTCCCTCGCTCCCGCAAGGCACACGTCTAGCGGATAATCCAGCAGAAAAACCGTATCGCAGGCTTTTATCCGCTCCTCCATCGTCCTGCTGTAATTCCCGTCAAGAATCCAGCTTTCGGTCTTTAATATCGCCGCAAGCCTTTGGTCAAATTCTTCCTTGGAAATATTCGTTTTATCGGGCAAATGCCAGATGTTATCCAAATGATATAGGACAATCCCGGTTTTATCCCGCAGCTTTTTCGAAAAGCAGCTCTTTCCGGCTCCCGGACAGCCGATCACGATCGCCTTTTTCATTTCATCCCCCTTATTTGAAGCGCTAACCGCAAACCTCCGCTCCAAATGGCATCAGCGCAAGCTTCGCGATCTTAAAGCATTGTAATCCAAACGGAATGCCAATGACCGTAATGCACAATAAAATCCCATTTACGGCGGCGGATACGGCTAACGGAATGCCGCTGAAAACAAGCCATAAAATATTTGCAAGCAACGAAAACGCCCCGCCGCCATATTCGATCTCTTTTCCAAATGGAAAAAACGCCAGCGACGCAAACTTAAAGCACTGTACGCCGATCGGGATGCCGATGATCGTAACGCACCACAAAAGCCCCGCCGCCATCCAGCCAAGCCCCTGCCAAAGCCCTCCGCACAAAAACCATATCAGATTCCCTAAACAGCCCAAGACATCCTCCTTATCGATCTTTTTTATTTCTCATCCACATGATACCATATAATCTGACTACTCAAATACCTGAAATAACCCAAAATGAGCGCTAAAAGTGCATTCTTTATAAACCAGATTGGCTTGACGCGCGTAACATATGTTTATATAATGAATGTAAAGATGTTAAAAATAGTTGTAACATCAATTTTCCACTACTTTATGTAGTGAGCAGTATCATCTATCATCCAAAAGCGCTTAGTTTTACTAGGCGCTTTTGTTATGTAAAATTTATATCGTCACAGAGTATGGCTGAAAACATTAAATTTCTGACTTCCACGCAAACGACGCTCCATCCTCCAATGGCACATAACGGTAATTCGAAGAATCCTTGCTTTTAAACAATAATTCCCCATCCACGATCCGATAGTAATTTACGTCTCCGCTACAGCCGTCCACATCTTCTTTAAATGTGACCATATCGTCTTTGATCGAGTAATGTCCCATTCCTATATAACTGCTGATCGGCGTTTCATAATACTGGAACGTTCCATCCGAATGGAGCGTGATCGTAAAATCTCCCGGAAACTCACTCTCATTGTCTTGCAGCGCATATACGCCAGGCTTTAATCCCGCTTCCTTACTTTTCTGACATGCTGACAAGAAAAACGCGGATAAAAGACATAGCAGCGCGATCGCCTTTATCTTTGACATTCTCATTTTTAATTTCATTTTTTCATCCATATTGATACCCTCCTCCTATAAAATTCCTGTCTGTGAACGTTAAGGCTGAATCAAACATCCGATTAAGACTTTATATCACGAATCCAGACCCTCGAATCCAAACTCTCTTTAATCTGGCTATAAATATATGATAATAAATTATAACATAAATATTACCATAAGTCCAATTAAAACGGGGAAACAAATGTAAATCGGGTTACAGTGAAGCCAAAGGCTTCACTGTATCAAAAAACATCCAAGGAAGATTTCCCACGCAATGCGCGCGAAAGATCATCCCTGGATGCCTTTTTCATTTATTTCACGATACGAACCTTGATCACGCCATTCATCTCTTTCATCTTTTCCACCGCTTCTTGCGACATCGGCACGTCGATGTCAAACATGGAATACGCGTAATCGCCTTTTGACTTGTTCGTCATATTTTCGATGTTGATGTCAAAATGGCCAAACATCGAAGAAAACTGGCCGATCACTCCCTTGCTGTTTTTATGGAGCACCGCCACACGGCCAGCCGTCGTGCATTCGCCCATATCGCAGTTCGGATAATTTACCGAATTTTTGATATTGCCGTTTTCCAGGTAATCGCAGATCTCCTGGGCCGCCATGACTGCGCAGTTATCCTCGGATTCTTCCGTGGACGCGCCAAGGTGCGGCGTTACGATACAGCCCTCTTTTCCGGCTACCGTATGGTTCGGGAAATCGGAAACGTATTTTTTCAGCCTTCCTTCCTCTAACGCGGTTATCACAGCCGCTTCGTCCACAAGCAGATCCCTGGCAAAATTTAAAAGCACCGCCGTCGGCTTCATCAGAGCCACCGCATCTGCGTTAATCATATTTTTCGTGGAATCCAGCAGCGGCACATGGATGGAAATAAAATCGCATTCCCGGTAAATGTCTTCTACATTTTTCACATGCTTTACATTGCGCGACAGGTTCCAGGCAGCTTTAATCGAAATATACGGGTCATACCCATATACCTCCATGCCTAAATGGGTCGCCGCATTCGCCACGCGGATGCCAATCGCCCCAAGGCCGATGATGCCGATCTTTTTACCAGAAAGCTCATTCCCGGCAAAGGCTTTTTTCTGCTTTTCCGTAAGCTTTGCGATGTCTGGATTATCCTTTTGTGATTTCACCCAGTCCACGCCGCCTACAATGTCGCGGCTTGCCATTAACATCCCGGCAAACACCAGCTCCTTTACGCCGTTTGCGTTGGCCCCCGGCGTGTTAAACACCACGATCCCTTTGTCCGCGCATTTATCCAACGGGATATTGTTTACGCCCGCGCCTGCCCGGGCTACCACATCCAGGCTGTCCGGCAGCTCCATCTCATGCATGGAAGCGGAGCGCACTAACGCCGCCTGCGCGTCCTTTATATCCTCTACTTTTTGATAGTTATCCGTTAAAACCTCTAATCCGACTTCCGCAATCGGGTTTAAGCATACATAATTAAACATTTCTTCCTCCCTGATGGATGGTAATGGTTTACAGCCTAACGGTTGTCTGCTTCAAACTGTTTCATAAACGAAACTAATTTTTCCACTCCCTCTTTTGGCATTGCGTTATAAATCGACGCGCGCATACCGCCCACCGTCCTGTGGCCTTTTAAGTTCACAAACCCGGCTTTTTCGGCTTCCGCTACAAATTTCGCGTCTAATTCCTTATCCCCTGTGACAAACGGCACATTCATAAGGGAACGGTCTTTTGGCTCTACCGTACCCTGGAACATCTCGCTCTGGTCTAAGAAATCATATAAAAGCTTCGCTTTTTCCATGTTGCGCTTTTGGATTTCTTCTAAACCGCCCATCTTTTTGAGCCATTGAAATACCTTTCCGCAAATATAAATGCCATAGCAAGGCGGCGTATTATATAAAGACTCCGCGTCCGCATGGGTTTTATATTTTAACATCGTAGGCGTTCCAGGCAAAGTATCTTCGGTAATGAGATCCTCGCGGATGATCACAACCACAACCCCAGCAGGGCCTACATTTTTTTGCACGCCGCCATAGATAATCCCATACTTGCTTACATCCACAGGTTCGGATAAAAAGCAGGACGACACGTCCGCCACCAGCGTATGCCCTTTTGTATTCGGAAGCTGTTTGTATTTCGTACCGTAAATGGTGTTATTTTCACAAATATATACGTAATCCAGGTCATCCGCAATATCCAGGTCGGAGCAGTCCGGGATATAGGAAAACGTCTTATCCTCCGAAGAAGCCAGCTTTACCGCTTCCCCGTAAATCTGCGCTTCCTGGAACGCTTTTTTTGCCCACTGTCCCGTTACGATATATCCGGCCTTTTTATTTTTCATTAAATTCATCGGGATCATCGCAAACTGCTGGGACGCGCCGCCCTGTAAAAACAACACTTTATAATTGTCCGGTATTTTCATCAAATCCCGGATATCTTTTTCCGCTTCTTTGATGATCTTGTCGTATACCTTGGAACGGTGGGACATCTCCATTACCGACATCCCGCATCCCTGGTAATCCAGCATTTCATCCGCCGCTTCACGCAGCACTTCTTCCGGCAAGACCGCAGGCCCCGCGGAAAAATTATATACTCTGCCCATTTTATCCTCCTAACTTATATGATATACTCATGAGCATACATATTTGCCATTGTAAGCAAATCATTTCGCTCACGGGTATCATCTACCGCTATAAATCTTCCTCTGAAAACGCCTCGCTGATCGGCGTGCCCGGCGCAACCATCGGCCATACTTTGTCGTCACAGTTTAGCACGCAGTCTAACACCGTCGTTTTGCCGGACTCCAACGCGCGGGCAATGGCTTCGTCAAATTCCTCACGGGTTGTTACCCGGCATCCATCCGCCCCCATAGCCTTTGCAAGCCCGACGTAATCTACGCCGTCATCCAATACGGTGGCGGAATAATGTTTATCATAAAATAAATCCTGCCACTGTCTTACCATTCCAAGCACATGGTTGTTAAAGACCACCTCAATTAACGGAAGCTTTTCCCGTACGGCTGTCGCGATCTCATTCATATTCATGCGAAAGCACCCGTCCCCCGCAATGTTGATCACCTGCTTATCCGGGTTTGCAATCTGCGCGCCAATGGCCGCGCCAAGGCCGTAGCCCATAGTCCCAAGCCCGCCGGATGTTATAAGCCTTCTTGGTCTGGCATATTTATAATACTGGGCCGCCCACATCTGGTGCTGCCCTACTTCTGTCACTAAAATCGCGTCGCCCTTTGTCTTTTCATATATCTTTTCAATGATATACGGCCCCGACAGGCCCGCCTTGTGGTAGGTAAGCGGGTATTTTTTCTGATAGCCTTCGATTTGATTTAACCACTCCGAATGATCCAGCTGCTCCAGCTTTTCATTCAGCCTTGTTAAAATCTCTTTCATATCGCCGACTACGCCCACGTCCACTACGATATTTTTATTGATCTCCGCCGGGTCTACGTCAAACTGCACGATTTTTGCCTGGCTTGCAAATTTCGCCGCGTTTCCAAGCACACGGTCGGAAAAACGCACCCCTGCCGCGATCAAAAGGTCGCATTCGCTGACGCCGTAATTCGACGTTTTTGTGCCGTGCATCCCAAGCATCCCGGTATATTTTTCGTCTGTGCCGTCAAACGCGCCCTTTCCCATCAGCGTGTCGCAGACCGGCGCGTCGACTTTTTTTACAAACTCATGCAGCTCCTCTTTCGCGTCTGATAATACAACGCCGCCGCCGACAAAAATATACGGCCTTTTCGCCTGCCTGATCAGCTTTGCCGCACTCGCAAGATCTTCTTCCCTAAGCTTATGCACAAAGCGCTTTGGCATTTCGATTTTTTGCGGGATGTATTCCGCCTTATTTGCGGTCACGTCCTTTGGAATATCCACTAACACCGGGCCTGGCCTGCCTTTTCTTGCAATGTCAAAGGCACGGCGTATCGTAGCCGCAAGGCTTTCTACATCCTTCACTATAAAATTATGCTTCGTGATCGGCGTTGTGATACCTGCAATGTCAATTTCCTGAAAGCTGTCTTTTCCAAGCAGCGGCACCGTGACGTTACAGGTAATCGCAACTAACGGCACGGAATCCATATACGCGGTGGCGATCCCCGTAACCAGGTTGGTCGCCCCAGGGCCGCTGGTGGCAAGGCATACCCCGACTTTTCCGCTGCTTCTCGCATAGCCGTCCGCCGCATGAGACGCCCCCTGCTCATGGGAGGTCAGCACATGGCGAATCTCGTCCCTGTGCTTGTATAATTCATCATACACATTTAAAATTGCCCCGCCCGGATATCCAAATACAGTATCTACGCCCTGCTCTTTTAAGCACTCTATAATCATTTGCGCTCCGGTCAATTGCATTTTTATCTGCCCTCTTTCTAATTGATTTCCATTTCAAAGCCTGATTTCCTTCCAGATGTCAGATATCATCAGGCTGTTGCAACAGTCCAATGTTTGCGCCTGGATTTACTTTTTTGTATCCGGAATCTGCAATACCGCGCCGCGGTTTCCAGACGTAACCAGCGCCGCATAGCGGGACAGGTAGCCGCCTGTCACCTTTGGCTCCCTTGGCTGCCATTTTGCCCTGCGCGCCGTAAGCTCCTCCTCGGATACCGCAAGCTCCAGCTTCATTTCCGGTATGTTGATGCGGATGATATCCCCTTCTTCCACAAGCGCGATCGGCCCTCCGACTGCCGCCTCCGGGGATACGTGCCCGATGGACGCCCCGCGGCTTGCGCCGGAAAACCGTCCGTCGGTGATCAACGCAACCGATGAGCCAAGGCCCATCCCCGCGATCGCCGAGGTCGGGTTTAACATTTCCCGCATACCAGGCCCGCCCTTTGGCCCTTCATAGCGGATGACTACCACGTCCCCTTTTACGATCCTTCCGCCTTTTATCGCTTCAATCGCGTCTTCCTCGCAGTCAAACACCCTTGCAGGCCCTTCGTGCACCATCATTTCTTCCACGACCGCCGAACGTTTTACGACTGAACCGTCCGGGGCCAGGTTGCCCTTTAATACGGCAAGCCCTCCGGTCTTGCTGTATGGGTTATCCACCGGGCGGATAACCTGCGGATTTTTATTTACCGCGCCTTTGATATTTTCCCCGATGGTCTTTCCGGTTACGGTCATGCAGTCCGTATGCAGCAGCCCGATATCCGCAAGCTCCTTCATCACCGCATACACGCCGCCCGCTTCGTTTAAATCCTCCATATAAGTCGGGCCGGCAGGCGCAAGATGGCACAGGTTCGGGGTCTTTTCACTAATCGGGTTTGCAAAGGAAATGTCAAAATCAAATCCGATCTCATGGGCGATCGCCGGCAGGTGCAGCATACTGTTTGTGGAACATCCTAACGCCATATCTACCGTCAGCGCGTTTAAGACCGCTTCCTTAGTCATAATGTCCCTTGGACGGATATTTTTTTCGAGCATATCCATTACCGCCATGCCCGCGTGCTTTGCCAATTTCAAACGCTCGGAATAAACCGCGGGGATCGTCCCGTTGCCGGAAAGCCCCATCCCAAGAGCTTCGGTCAGGCAGTTCATGGAGTTTGCCGTATACATGCCGGAGCAGGAGCCGCAGGTCGGGCATACCTTTTGTTCGTATTCCAACACTTCTTCCTCGCTCATGGTCCCAGCCGCATGGGAGCCTACCGCTTCAAACATGGACGATAAGCTTCTTTTTTGCCCTTTTACATGCCCCGCCAACATCGGCCCGCCGGATACGAATACCGTCGGCACGTTGATCCTTGCCGCCGCCATCAAAAGCCCTGGCACGTTTTTATCACAGTTTGGCACCATAACCAGCGCGTCAAACTGGTGCGCAATCGCCATACATTCGGTGGAATCCGCAATTAAATCCCTTGTAACCAGGGAATATTTCATGCCGATATGCCCCATCGCGATCCCGTCGCATACCGCGATCGCCGGAAATACCACCGGAACGCCGCCAGCTTCGGCAACGCCCATTTTTACCGCATTTACGATTTTATCCAGATTCATATGGCCCGGCACGATCTCATTATAGGAGCTTACGATGCCGACCATAGGTTTTTTCAGTTCTTCCTCCGTAAACCCCAGGGCATTGAACAGGGAACGGTGCGGAGCCTGCTGTATGCCGGATTTTACATGGTCACTTTTCATTTCCGTCTTCCTTTCTAAATTAAAACTGCCTTATTTTATCGCTTCACAGAGCAGATCGCCCATTTTTTCTGTGCCAATCTGCGTAACCGATGATTTTTTGCTTTCCTCCTGCGGCATAATGTCGATCGTACGATAACCCTGCTTTAACACTTCTTTCACCGCATATTGAATTGCATCCGCTTCTTTATCCAGGTCAAAGCTATAACGCAGCATCATTGCCGCGGATAAAATCGCCGCGATTGGATTTGCAATGCCCTTGCCCGCGATATCCGGCGCGGAGCCGCCGCTTGGCTCGTAAAGCCCGAATTTTGTGTCGTTTAAGCTGGCGGACGCCAACATCCCAATGGAGCCTGTCACCATAGACGCTTCATCCGATAAAATATCCCCAAACATATTTTCCGTTAAAACCACGTCAAACTGCTTTGGATCTTTTACAAGCTGCATCGCGCAGTTGTCCACAAGCATATGCTCTAAGGATACATCCGGGTAGTCCTTTGCCACCTCTTCTACCACGCTCCTCCATAACCGGGAGGAATCCAGCACGTTTGCCTTATCGACGCTGGTCACTTTTTTGCGGTGCTTCCTTGCAATGTCAAAGCCCCGCTTTGCAATCCTGCGGATTTCTTCTTCATTATAGGTCAGCGTATCCACCGCCGTCATAAGCCCGTCCTGCATCTGCGTCTTACGTTCCCCAAAATACAATCCGCCGGTTAATTCCCGCATGATCAGTAAATCAAAGCCGTCGCCGATAATGTCGTCCCTTAACGGGCAGGCTTCCTTTAATTCTTCATATAAATAAGCAGGGCGCAGGTTCGCAAATAAATTCAGCGCTTTTCGTAAGCCCAAAAGCCCCGCCTCCGGGCGCAGCTTCGGCTCCAGCTTATACCAAGAGGACACCGCCGGGTTCCCGCCAATGGAGCCCATCAAAACCGCATCGCAGGATTTTGCCTGTTCAACAGCCTCCTCCGTCAACGGCACGCCGTTTACATCAATGGAACAGCCCCCCATTAAAATCGGTACATAGTGAAATTTATGCCCGTATTTATCTCCAATTTGATCTAAAACCTTTTTTGCTTCCGCTATAATCTCCGGCCCAATCCCATCGCCGGAAATCACGCCTACCTTATATTCCATGTTCCATTCCTTTCTCGTTTATGCGTGCGGGCGTTTCTTTGCCAAATCCTGCCGGCAAACCGCTATGCCCGCAGGATCGCGGCGCGCCGCTTACTTCTTTTTTTTGTCCTCTACCGCATTGGCCGCGTCCTCCGGCTTTTCCACAACGGAAATCGCCGCCCGCTGCATCGGGATACGGCAGTTTTTATTGCTGCCAAATTCCACAATTACAGTATCATCCGATATGTCAATGATCGTCCCGTAAAACCCGCTTGTCGTCAATACCGTATCGCCTACCTCCAAAGCGGCCAGCATGGCGTTTTTCTTTTTCTGCTCCTTTTGCTGCGGACGGATCATGAAAAAATACATGAAGCCGAACAGTACAACAATGGATAAGATCATGCCCGCCATACTTCCCGCGCCGCTCGCGTTCGCATTTGCTGCTAACATAGTTCCCTCCTGAAAATTCATCTAAATTTGTTGATAGCTTTTATAACTGCTTTTATAGCCGCTTTTACATGATAATGGGCAAAAGCGGAATATACGCGGCAGCCCCATAAACCTTGAACCGCTGCGAAATATACACAAAAGATATTGTACAAGAATATATGCAAAACGGCAATATATTTTTTATACAGTCTTTACCGTAAATATAAGTCCAAAACGAACCGTTACCGCTGCAATAAGCCCTCCAGTTTTTTTGCCTTATACGAAGCGAACCGTCCATTTTCCAGCGCTTCTCGTATTTCCTCCATCATATGGTTATAAAAATAAAGGTTGTGCATCACGCAAAGCCTCATGCCAAGCATTTCCTTTGCCTTTAGCAAATGCCGGATATAGGCCCTGCTGTATTTTTGGCACGCCGGGCATCCGCAGCCTTCCTCGATCGGGCGCATATCCTTTTCATACTGCTTGTTAAACAAGTTGCGCTTGCCTTCGTTTGTATAGACATGCCCGTGGCGCCCGTTTCGCGTCGGGTATACACAGTCAAAAAAGTCCACGCCCCTCTCCACGGCCTCTAAAATATTGGCAGGCGTGCCTACGCCCATTAAATAAGTCGGCTTATCCACCGGTAAATGCGGAACTGTTTCTTCTATTATATAATACATTTCCTCATGGGTTTCCCCCACCGCCAGCCCGCCGATGGCATAGCCGTCCAGCTCCATCTCCCGGATGCGCTTTGCGTGCTCGATTCGGATATCGGAAAAAACCGCGCCCTGGTTGATTCCAAATAATAGCTGGCGCTTATTTACCGTATCCTCCAGGCCGTTTAACCGCCGAAGCTCGTCCTTGCACCGTCCCAGCCAGCGCGTTGTCCGCTCAACCGAGCTCTGCACATATTCGCGCCCCGCAAGGCTGGAAGGGCATTCGTCAAAGGCCATTGCGATCGTGGAACCTAAGTTGGACTGTATCTGCATACTCTGCTCGGGGCCCATAAAGATTTTCCGCCCGTCTATATGGGACTGGAAATAAACCCCTTCTTCCTTGATTTTTCGCAGATCCGCAAGGGAAAACACCTGAAACCCGCCGGAATCGGTTAAAATCGGCTTATCCCATACCATAAATCTGTGCAAGCCCCCCAGCTCCTTGATCAATTGGTCGCCGGGGCGCACATGCAGATGGTATGTATTGGACAGCTCCACCTGGCATTTCAGCCCTTCCAGATCCTGGGTGGAAACCGCCCCTTTTATGGCGCCGCAGGTGCCCACATTCATAAACACCGGGGTCTGGATATCCCCGTGCACCGTATGGAACACGCTGCGCTTCGCCCTGCCTTCCTGTTTTAAAATCTCATACATCATGGCTGATCTTATTTATATTCCTCATTTCACAGCATTATGGCTGATTTTTGTTTACAATCCTCGTTTCATATTTCCCGGTTGCAATGTCTATGTAGCGGACAAATAAGGACACCTTATTTTCTTCGTTTAAGCTGCTCCAGATTCGCTCCGTCAAAGCGTCTATTCCACCGGAAAGGCTTACCGGCTTTGGCTCCCCTTCAAAGCTAGGCAGCGGCTCCCCGTCCCCTAAGTAGGTATGGATAAAATGCCCCTGCGCGGCAGCCGGGTTTTCATAGGCAAAGGTATAGCGGCAGCAGGATCCTGCGTTTCCATTGTCGCTTTTTAAAATAGACATGGCATAATTAAAGCTTCCGTTTTCGATATGCATGATCCCTGAAATCCGCGGCGTAAAATTTGGCGCATCCGGCTCAAACGTCCTTGTGCGCAACGCCTGCTCAAAGGTCTGCTGTTTGTCCATTAACTCATAGATCGTATCCGTCTGGTCGCCGTTTGTGACAATGGTCTTATTCCCCAAGACACGCACCGGGGCATAGATCACAAGGCTCGGGTCTGTCAGCTTCGCAGGGTCGTAGGCCTGCGTGCGGATCCCCTCCCCGTCTTCCACAAAAATCCGGTTGCGGCTGTTTACGCTCCTTCCCATTATAAAATAAGCGGCAACCGCATATTTTCCGCCAGCGGATTTTCCAATCACAATCCCCCTGCCCGGATAGGAATTTGCGCTTAATTCTTCCTCAAGTGATAGCTGCTTCATGATGCACTCCTCCTTTTACGTTCTTTCCAACCGCTATGCGGCTGCTTCCAGCCACAGGGCTTTCGGCAAATAAGTATTTTTTGAGTATAACATACCGATTGTGCAATTGCAATCTGGCGAAAGGAAATAGGGCAATATGCATAAAAAAAGAGGGAATGGGGCGGGTGGGGCTGTTATTTTTTATGGGTAAAATTAAGCGTGCAGAGTTTCTACACTCTGCACGCCCTCCCTGCTTTATGCATACATTAACCGCCCTTTCGGTTCAGGAATCTCCCAGCCCAATTCTTTCGCCCGTTCTATCCATTCCTGAATAATTATTTGCACATTCTCCATAACCTCGCCCAGCGTCTCCCCGTCTGCCATACAGCCAGACAATTCCGGGACTTGAGCCAAGTAACAATTATCCTCTTTACTCCACCATATAACAATCTCATATTTCACCATCTTTCCCACCTCCAAAAATGTAGTTATACAAAAAATGGCTGCCGTTGTTTTCCTTCTGCTGGAAGCCTAGAACAATCAGCAAATTTTGTAGATCCTTAAATTTTATGTTGTTATCCTGCATTCCGCTCATAACAGATTGGTATATTTTTTCTATTGTTGTTGGCATTGGCCTCCTTCTTATTATGCATAATCTATATTTGTGTTTAAAAGTATATCCGTATGCATTTTTATAAACATTCCGAAATATACTCACGAGCGATAAAGTTTACCATATGATTTAAGATAACAACGCTCGTGAGTCGGCGTTATTGGCAAATTTTAGTGATTGCGAGTATAAATTGTAAAAGCATAGGATTCAACTGCCTGGCATTACGCATTGGAAAATCATGGCCTGCCCGCTGTAACATAACCGTCCGGCAATTTGGATTTTGCGCAAGCTTTTTTAAGGAAATTTTCATATCTTTGACCTCCCTTGCGCCGCAAACCGCCAACATGGGTACCGTTACTTCCAGATACCCTGGCAGCTTTGATAAATCCAATGTCTTTGCAAAAAAGGACCGATACACCTGCGGGGTCATCCGCTCCATATATTCTACCATAAAATCTGCCTGTCCGGTTGTATAATTCCAATATTTTGCCTGGAGCCTTACCAGCCATTTCCAATGAAGCATTTTTACGGATAATCCTGCAAGAGCGCAATACGTCTGAACAGTCTTCGGACTGGAATTTACCCATGCGCTTAAAAATACAGCAAACTGAAATAATTCCGGCCGTTTGCTGACAAGCATGACTGCAATCTGACCTCCTAAGGAGTGTCCTATTACGCCAATTTTCCCTTTATGCAGGAATTCAGATTCAATAAGCTCAATAAGCTCTTTTATAACCTTTTTTGGCTCATACGCCTTGTGAACCGCTTTCCCTGCTCCCGGCAAATGGGGCACAATAAGGTGATATTGGTCAAAAAAGCCATACTGGCCGCTAAATGTATCAAGCGCCCCTGCTCCATGCAGCAGGAGGATTGTTGGGTTGTTTTTATCACCGTATTCATCGTAATACAATTTAACTGTCTCCTTTATTGCAAATGGCGCTTTATTTTTCTGCAAGCATAACCTTACACCGCTTTTTATAGCAGGCAATCCCATACTTCCATATTTTCTCCACCCCATCGTCTTCTAAGTCGTCTTCGTATCTGGTATGCGCGATCTGCTTTAACGCTTCCTCACATGCCCGGCCTAAATTTCCGTCATGGGCATACTTTACTTCTATAATAATTCCTATCTCCCCGGTATCCGGTTCCACAAGGATATCCGCATATCCCTCCCCCATTTCCCGGTTTGAGGAAACGCCCCAGCGGGTTTTCACCCCTAAGATCCCAAGCAAAACCCCATGATAAAAACCTTCTTTCAGCTCCTCCCTTACGGCGGTATCCCGGATGCTAATAGTCTTTCTTAAATATCCGTTAAAAATCCTTTCCACATTCCCCGCATCCCCATTTTGCAGCGCATCGCAAAAACGGTTTAACGTCTCCCCGTCTTCCCGGACATTTTCTTTCAAATATTCCATAATCTGCGTAACATAGATGTCCCGTATTTCTAAATTTGGAATCACAAGCTTCATTCGCCTGCCCTGCGGCTTTCCCCGCTGAGTCAGATATCCAGTGGTAAAAAGCAGGCTCCAGATATTGTCAACCGACTGGTAAATTTCCGGGTACGTAAGCTCCTGGCGGATCTCTTTTTCAATCACCCCGCCCGCCACCAGAGTTTCAATCTCCCGTTTTGTCGTAGTGTTTGCAGATCTTTTGATAAACCGTTTTACCGCGTCATTGCCGCTGGTGTTGATCCAGTAGTTTTCCGGCTGCGCGTCTGGCGCGAACCGGACCCGGTCGCAATGGTTTAGCACATCCCAGGGGCAGTACACCTTCACATTTCCAAACTGATAGCCGTCATACCACCGTTTCACCGCATCATAATGCTCCATTACGCCATAATACTCCAATAACTCTCTTACTTCCTTGTCCGTAAAGCCGAAATATTCCGCAAACCGTTCATCCGCAATAGACAAGACCTTCAGATTGTTCAGTCCGGTAAAAATGCTCTCCTTCGAAATCCGAAGGCACCCGGTCAACACCGCAAATTTCAAGCTGTGATTTGTCTTTAGCGCCTCCCCGAGAAAATTTCGGATCAAAGAGATCATCTGGTCATAATATCCGTTTGCATGTGCCTTTGCCAGCGGAACGTCATATTCATCTATGAGCAGGATCACCTTTGTCCCATAATGCTTTTCTAACAGTTCCGACAACACTCTAAAACTGCTGCCAAATACCGCTTCCGGCATATGATCATCCAAAAGTGTCCGGTAATCCGCTTTGTCCTGTTCACTTAAAGCATCGCTATCTAAAAGGTAATATACTTTATTCACAACCCTTTTTATCTGCAAAACCGCCATTTGATATGCCATTTCATAATCAAGGGCATCGATTCCTTTTAAGGAAACGGAAATAACCGGATATTTCCCCATATATTCTTTACAAAGCGCATCCTCCTTTGAAATTTCCAGCCCGTCAAAAATATGTTTATCCCCATCCAATGAAAAAAAACGCTCCAGCATACTCATGTTCAATGATTTTCCAAACCTTCTCGGGCGGGTAAACAGGTTCACTTCCCCCCAGTTATATAAAAGCTCCCGGATTAGCCCTGTTTTATCGACATAATAAAAATCATCACAGCGAAGCTTTTCAAAATCGTCAATCCCGATCGGCAGCTTTTGTTTTCTCGTTTCCATTTATTTCACGCCCTTTCGTTTATTGAATTTATACAAAAGGCTTCCCTCATACACGCTGTATGTAGGAAGCCTTTTGCTGTAAATATAATGTTTTATACGCTACAACATCTGCGCAAGCACCGTCTCCGCCTCTTTTAGCGCATCCGCAATCCCCGCCGGGTTCTTGCCGCCTGCCTGCGCCATGTTCGGCCGTCCGCCGCCGCCGCCGCCGACTTTCCCTGCTGCCGCTTTGATCAGGTTCCCGGCATGTGCGCCTGCTTTTATCGCATCCTCTGTCGCCATCGCACAAAGGTTCACCCTGCCTTTACACTCCGATGCCAAAAGCACTACGCCGCCGCCTAATTTCTCCTTTAACTGGTCGCCCAAATCCCGCAGCCCGTTCATATCCATATCTGGAACCTTTGCCGCAAGCAGCTTCACGCCCTTGATTTCTAACACCTGATCCATGACGCCGCTAAGCGCGTCCTTTGCCGCTTTTGACTTCAATGACTCGTTTTCGCTCGTAAGCGCCTTGATCTGCGCCTGCAAATTCTCCAGCTTTTCCACTAAATTCGCCGGCGTAGCCTTTACCGCCTTTGCAGCTTCAAATAGCGTCTGTTCGATCTTATCATAATAGGCAAATACCGCGTCCGCAGTCAACGCCTCAATCCTGCGCACCCCTGCCGCCACGCCCGCTTCCGATACGATTTTAAACGCGCTGATGGCGTTCGTGTTTCCTACGTGGGTGCCGCCGCACAATTCTATGGAGAAATCCCCCATTTTCACGACACGCACCGTATCGCCGTATTTTTCGCCAAATAATGCCATAGCCCCGGATTTTTTCGCTTCCTCCAGCGACATGACATCGGTCTGCACTGGCATCGCTTCCATAATTTTTGCATTGACAAGAGTCTCTACTTTTCGCATTTCTTCCGTTGTCATTGCGGAAAAATGGGTAAAGTCAAAACGAAGCTTGTCCGGCGTGACTTCTGAGCCTGCCTGCTGCACATGGGAGCCTAAGACCTCCCGCAGCGCCTTTTGCAGTAAATGGGTCGCGCTGTGGTTTTTTGCAATGCGGCTTCTGCGTCCGCCGTCTACCGCAAGCCTTGCTTCATCCCCGGTTTTTAACATGCCGCTTACGCATTTTCCTACATGCCCCACTTTGCCGCCCAAAAGCTTGATCGTATCCAGTACCTCAAACACGCCCTCGTCCGTTTTGATCACGCCGGTGTCCCCGATCTGACCGCCCATGGCAGCGTAAAACGGAGTCTGCTCCACAAAGACCGTGCCGGTTTCCCCATCAGAAAGCGCTTCCGTAATTTCCGACTCTGTCGTCATAACCGTAATTTTCGAAGCCGCCTTAAGCCTGTCATATCCGATAAATTCCGTCGTCACCCTCGGGTCGATGGATTCGTACACCGTTACGTCGGCGCCCATATAGTTCGTGGCCTTCCTTGCCTTTCTCGCTTTCGCGCGCTGCTTTTCCATGCAGTCGCCAAAGCCCTTTTCATCCACGGAAAAGCCTTTTTCTTCTAAAATTTCCTGAGTCAGGTCTAACGGGAAGCCATACGTATCGTAAAGCTTAAACGCCTCCTCCCCGGAAAGCGTCTTTTCGCCCTTTGCTTCCATACTGTCTTGTAACTGCGCCAGAATCGAAAGCCCCTGGTCGATTGTTTTATTAAACTTTTCTTCTTCCTGGGTCAATACTTTAAAAATAAAATCCTTCTTTTCTTCCAGCTCCGGATAGCCGTCTTTATTTTCTAAAATAACCGTATTGCTAAGCTTTGCAAGAAACATCCCTTCTATGCCAAGCATCCTTCCATGGCGCGCCGCGCGGCGGATCAGACGCCTAAGCACATAGCCCCGCCCTTCATTCGACGGCATGATCCCATCGGATACCATAAACGTGGCCGAACGGATATGGTCTGTGATCAGGCGGATGGACACATCGTCTAACGCATCGGTCTGATAGGTTTTATGGGACATCTCGCAAACCTTATCACGGATCGCTTTCATCGTGTCAATGTCAAAGACCGAATCCACCTCCTGCATCACAACTGCCAGCCGCTCTAAGCCCATGCCCGTATCAATGTTTTTCTGCGCCAGCTCCTCGTAATTTCCTTTGCCGTCGCTGTCAAACTGGGTAAAGACATTGTTCCATACTTCCATAAAACGGTCGCAGTCACAGCCCACCTTACAATCCGGCCTGCCGCAGCCGTAAGCTTCTCCCCTGTCATAATAGATTTCCGAACAAGGCCCGCAAGGCCCTGCCCCATGCTCCCAGAAATTGTCGCATGACCCGTCCTCGCCCCGGTAAAACCTTGTGATCTTTTCAGCCGGAATGCCGATTTCTTTGTTCCAGATCTCAAACGCTTCCTCATCCTCCCCATAAATAGAAGGATACAAACGGTCCTCCTCCAATCCAAGAACCTTTGTCAAAAATTCCCAGGACCACGCGATCGCTTCCCGCTTAAAATAATCCCCAAAGGAAAAATTGCCCAGCATTTCAAAAAAGGTCAGATGCCTTGCGGTCTTTCCCACATTTTCAATATCCCCTGTGCGGATGCATTTCTGGCAGGTCGCCACGCGCCTTTTCGGCGGGATTTCCTGCCCGGTAAAATACGGCTTCAAAGGAGCCATCCCCGCGTTGATCAATAACAGGCTTTTATCATTGTGCGGAACCAATGAAAAGCTTTTCATTACCAAATGCTCTTTGCTTTCAAAAAAATCCAAAAACTTCCTGCGCAATTCATTTACGCCATTTCCCTTATTCACGCTGCTGTCCTCCAAAATCATCTTATCGGTTGATTCTCGGCCGCTCTGCCGCCTTTGCATTTTTATTCTCACGAAGCGCCTTTCCCGCAGCCGCTCCCGCGACCGCAATCGCTGCTAAAACGATAAAATTAATGAAATATTCCATAAAACTATTCAAAAATGCTGCCATAAAGAGCCTCCTTAGCTGTTTCTTTTTTATTAACGCTGACAGCCCTGATCTTTAGGTGGGCTGCGATGGTTGTTCACTATTTGTTTATTATAATCTTCTTTGCGGGGGATTTCAAGTGACAGTGTGCATGGATTGGTAAATTACACCTGAGATGGCGTTGGTTTTGTGGTTGGCCGGACGCTTGGAGAGGGGAGTTTCCCGGCTGGTTTTCAAAAGATTTACAACAAAATTTTATACGCTAATTTAATAATATACAGGTGATAACTTTTTTACTCACATACGCACTTCATAAACGCATCGCAGAATAAGCTACAAGGTATAAACTACTTCTGCTTTACTCATATTACTATGCTATATAACGACTCTGCAAGAAATCAAACCCGTGGAAAATTAAAGGTTAACAGCTGCAATATTATTACGATTAACTTGTGAAACCCAGCCGGGCGATGGGGAACTGGCCTGACCCACGGTGACATATGAAAGAATGCTAGAAGCCCTTAGCATTCTGCTTGATACACAGGCGGCGAAGCCGTAAGCGGCATCTTTCGCTTCTGGCGTTAGCCAGAGCGATTTAGATGCCGCGTCCGTCCGGACTTGAAAACGCAAATGCAGAATGCTTAGTGCTTCTTGCATTCTGGAATGGGAGCCGTGGGCCAGGCCAGTTTCCCATCGCCCAGCGTCCGGCCAACTATAAATATAACAAGCTGTCACTCCCCACTATCCACCTGTGGAATATCCTCCACAACCGGACTTTCAAATACATAAAAAGGATCTATATCAATACATTTATACTCATCCCTGTCCCCACTCAGATCCCATGCAACCGTATACCCGATCACGGTTAACGTATTTTTAAATGTCTCCACATCCTTTAACGGCTCAAACACACCGCAATCGCCCTCTAAAAAGGGCTTTATATCCACTTTTCGCATTCCTCCGTCATTTACATATGCATATACGGTATAATCTTCCCCCGCTACCGCCTGATATATTTCCGGCATTTTTGTTTCTCCTCCATTACTTCATCCAAAATATGCGCCTATCTCCCCGTACTGCCAAACCCGCCGCGGTCGCAATCCCTAAGCTTATCCACTTCCTCAAAAACAATCTGCGGCTGTATCCTCATAATGCGGAACTGGCAGATCCGGTCATTCATACATATCTTGGTATCCCTTGTAGCATATACCGGCATATACCACTGGTCATTGTCCCCGCAGTAAGAATGATCGATCACCCCCTGGTGGTTTGTCTGTATAATGCCATAGTTCTTAAACGTAGAGCTGCGCGGAACGACATGGGCCTCATACCCTTTTGGCAGCTCCATTGCAACGCCTAGCGGAATCAGCCTGTACTCTCCCTTTTTTAATACAACGTCCTCCGCCGCATGTAGATCAATCCAGTCTGACACACCGTCAACGTACGTTAGTTTATCTATCTGCTTTGTAAAATATTTTATTTTAATTGTTTTTACCATCTCATTAATCATTGTATTTTCCACTAAATCTTTTATTGAACTTTTCGCTTCATTTTTCATTTCATCCAATGTTCTCCACCAGCCCCCTCTTCGAATAAAGCCCCAGAATAACAAAAGCCACCCAAAACAGTAATGGTAACGGGTGGCGTTTTAAATCCTATGTAACGTATTGTATTTGTTATTCCTTAATATAGCATATCCCAAGCCAGATTGCAAGACTTTCAAAAACGCAAAGCAATCCGCCAGTCAAGCCTTTCTCTAAACCGTCGCATAATACAGATCCTCCAGGCTAAACTTCCTTACGTCCACGGCCCCTTCCGAGGCGTGCCAGGAAATCTCCGGCACGCTTTGCGCGAAACGCTCCAGATCTATCCGCCATTCTTCCAACCCAAAACCTTCCGTTGGAACCAATTCCAGCGACTCTATCGCCTTTCTTATTTTCCGATCCTGATAGCTTTTTATAAATACAATGCCTATCCTTGCATGGATCATGCAGATCAAGCCTTTTTCCTCATGGTAAAACCTGGCCCATTCCTCTCCCGCCCCATCATCCCAATCCAGCTGTAAGCTACTGTCCGCAGACTGGATTTTTTGCAGCAGCTCCACAAATTCATTCTTTTGAAATATCTTCTTTGCCTTAGCCCTTTTTAATGCTTCCAGCATATCTTTCATATGTAACGTCCTTTCGCAATCCAGACCAGAACCCTTTATTATGGATTTCCCGGGCAGCCATGGACATACCCTGACTTTGTTCGGTATACATTTATGTAACTGGTCAATTTTCCGCTGCTTGTCACCCCCACCGGGCCATCCTCAACAAAAACCTTGGCTTTCGATGGGTTCGTCTTAGACCACAGGCCTTTTTCATCTGCGTATGCCGCAGCGTCCAGCGTCGCTTTCTTTTCATTGACGCGGTTCAAAAACTGGCTTTTTCCTTCCGTCCCGTTTACATGCGGCTCCATGCCTTTTGCATCCAGAGTATATTTCCCATTGGTCAGCTCGCCCCTTTTGTTCGTTGTGATTTTTGGCGGCTGGTATTTGCCGTTTTTGCCGCACTCTGTATTATGCACAAAAACCCGCAGCCTGGATACAAAATACGACGCAAACTCTCCTACATGGAAATTATATACATCCACAGGCTTATCATGCCGCGTCTTTTTTATCTTCGTAACCAACACAGCTCCATCCATCGTTTCTAAAAAATCCCCTTCCCTTAGGCTTATGGCGTTTACCCAGCCCTTACCTTTTACATATACCGGATGGTATGCCGTTACCTTTAATTCCTCATTCCCATCCAGAAAGATTTGGTGAATGGTATGCGCCGTTGTCTGAAAGGTCTTTTGGACTTTGCAAAAACCCGTCTCGCCCGTCTGAATGTTTCTGGAAGAAACCTCATCGCCGGTTTGGATTTCTTTTATCGGACAAAATCCCCGCCTGGTGCAGACCAGCGTATCGCCGGTAAAGCATGACCCGTGGGTGCATTCCTGCTTTGCGGCTTTTTTTGCCTTTTTCTCTTTTTTCTTGCGGCTTGCCTTTCCCTTTGCTTTTTTTGCGCCCGTTTTTGCCTTTCCCGCCAGCCCGCCAAATAATGCCGCCATCTTTTTGGCTTTCGCCGACCCGTTTTCTAATATTTTCGTCCCGTTTGCCGCAAGCTTCTTAGAAACGCCCGCTGCCTCTGCCACGTCGCCAATGGATGGAACTGCCGCTGTCGCGCATAACGAAGCGTTTATCCCATCGCCCTTAGCCGCAGCGCCTACGCCTTTCGCATTCGCCATCCCCACAGCCGGGATAGCCCCCGCCACTTCCATAACCCCTTGGACAATATTTGAAAAACCCATACTCCCGCCTCCTTCCCCGCACGGACTGAGACTCATTTTCTGATTCATTTATTTTTCTTTTTCATCTAATTTTCTTTTTTATCTAATTTTCCTTAATCAGCGTCGCTTTCATATTGATCTTTCCATCCAATTTGATCGAGCTTGCGCCGCAGGCGCTTTCCAGTGAGCTTGCCGCCGACAGCGCCAGCTTTTTCCCGGAGAACGCGGATAGATCCTTTGTCGATGAAAGATCCATCTGATCGCCGGAATTTGCCGTAAATTTCCCTTTGCTTGCCAGATTCATCGTATCGGCGCCGGATATCTGGATTGGCCCCCCGGCTGTTATGCTCGTCCCGCTTGCAGGCGCCATCTGCATATGGTTTTCCTTATTCGTGACCGAAACGGAATCCTCCGCCGTCACCTTTAGATTTTTTCCGGCGTGAATGCGAAAATCGTTCTTACTTACCATCGAGATCTCGTCCCCGCTGGTGACGGTAAGGCTACCGCCGCTAATGACCTTTACTTCCTTATCTGTAAATACGTCAACGCCTGTTTTTTCGTTAATGCGGACATAGGTGATCCCATCCTTTGCCGTGATCAATATTTCATCCTTATCCAGCTTGATCTCTTTTCCATCCGGCGTACGTAAAATTTTCACCCTCGGGTCTTTTGTCTTTTCCGTGTCCTCCTGGCGGGCGGACTGCGCCGCATACGCCTGGTTTTCATCCTCTGTTGGAAACACGACCTCCACCGTGTCTCCTTTTTCCGGCATCACATACCAGCCCGTATGCTTTTCCGCAGAATACCCGGTCGCATATGGAAATGGGTAAGCCTTTCCTTCCTCCTGGGCATTATCAATCGAAAGATGCACCTTTACCGTATCGTCTATGGCTTTTAGCACAGTTCCATTTAGTGTAAGGCCGTTTAAATGCGGATGCGGGATTTTTGCCGCCGAAATGCCCGATTTTGAAACCGCGCTGCAAGCGCAAAGGAAAACAGAGCCTTTCAGGCGCATCCTTACCTCACGCACATATAAGCTTTTCCCCTTTATGCTGACCTGGTCGCCGATTTCAAGCGTGGCAAATTCTGTACGGATCGCGTATTCCACCGCATCCTCCTCCTGAAAGGAAATCTCCTCGCACTGTGACAGCATACGGTAGCGCGACACTTTCTTTCTTACGGAAAAATCCGCTTTCCCAGTCTCTTGCGTATAAGATTTTCCCTCCGACAGTCCAAAGGAAAACGCTGGGCTTTCCTTTGTCGGATCCGGGACAAGCACGCTGTTGCTATGGGACGCAAGCCTTTTTAAAAATTCCCAATCCGTCTCCTGATATTCCAAAAGCAGGTTTTGAATCTGCTTTGGCGGCGCCACACAAACTGCGATCGCGCCGTATTCCCCCGCGATCTGATTTACGATGCTTTGGTAGCCACGGTCTTTTTCCTGAAAGGAGCGTTTCTTTTGCGCGCGGTCTAACAGCACGGTCATGGAAGCCGCCGTCGCTTCCAGATAATAAACGCCATTTTCACAGGTGACGCAGACATCCTGTGCCACGCCGCAAAACAATGTTTTCCCCGCTTCCGAAAGCGTGATCGCCTGCCCATCCCACGATTGGTTTATCAGGCCGTCCTCCTCGCCTTCCTTTAGCACCCCCTTGACGTAAAGCCTTGCATGATCGTTTATTTTTTTCACCAATTCCAGCTCCAGCAGCCTTTCCAACGCAAACGGCGCTACGCTGTATCTGCCAACCTCCTGCAATTCCATAGGCACACCATCCTTTCTATCAGCTGCGTATTGAGGCAAGCATCTGCAAAAACAGCTCTTTCCATTCCTCCATATCCTGCTCTAGGCAATTGCAGCTTCCTATTAAAAGCCTGCCCTTTAATGGCGTAAAAAACATCAGGTTATAGATCCGCGCATCCATAGCAGGCGTGATAAAATCCATCCACGCAACCTGCCCTTCCCCGATTTCAACCTCTCCCCTGCCTAAGATGACACAGCCTGGATACAGGCTTTCAATGACCTGCCCGATGGAATTACAGACCTCCGCCTCCTGTCCTTTTGCCAGCTTTTCATTCCGATGGGAAAAACTGACATTTACCGTGGTTTCCGGATTGGAATAGATTTTTTGCGGACGGTTTTCACTTGGGTATTTCAGCTTTACCATTTCCTCGCCAAGGATGTCAAAATCATCTGGAAGCCATATCCACATCCGATCTTTCCATATTTCCCGCTCCTTAAATAAAAGCTCCTTCTCCCAGACAAACACGCTTCCTTTTCGAATGTCCCGATTCCTCGCCTCTTCCTGGCCTTCCCGCAGCATTTCGATAAATTGTTCATCGCCATATTTTTTCATTTTTATTGCCCGTCATCCTTAATTTTTAACACCCCGGCGCCAACCGGACATACCGCCATCGATTTATCCAATAACGCCGGAAGCCCCTGCACCAGCACATTGGTTTTGCCGTTTAGCCATACCGCGCAGGCTGGCACGCAGGGCATATGCGTCATCTTACACACTCCAAAGGGGCCAACATTGATCAAGGGCTTGCAGTCCCCGATATTCGCCCGGTCCTTTCCTCGCAGCTTTACGCGTCTGCCTGGCGTCGTCCTAAGCGGCGCGTCCACCGTACCCATCGTACAGCTTACCTTTGCGCCATTTACCACATAGGATTGCCCCATAAGCTACGCCCCCTTTCCGTCAAATCGCTTCCTTATTATAATGCGCATTTTCTTAAAATACAGCCGGCCCGTCCTTTTGTCCCCGCCGCTTCCTTCCGCTTTCCCCTGCCCCGGCAATCCGCAAAAGCCGCTCGTAAATTTCA
Source organism: uncultured Eubacterium sp. (assembly GCA_947385775.1). Lineage (GTDB taxonomy): Bacteria > Bacillota > Clostridia > Lachnospirales > Lachnospiraceae > Eubacterium_J. The sequence goes on from CANDMI010000010.1 coordinate 44,800, forward strand.
CTGTGGGTAAGCTCTTTAAGCGGCTCGCCCAGCCTGCGGCAAACATACCAAAGCAGGCATTCCCGAAAAACATATGGATGCCCAAGGCATAACAAAGCAAACTGCACATCCATGTCCAATGCTTTCCGATTTTCCAATACCATACGCGCAAAAACCCGAAGCATCACCGGAGACACCGTAACGCCGCCCTGCCCGGCATAAGGGACCTGTGTAATGTCAAGCGTATTAAAGGCCGTCCTACAATCCCGCAAATCCAAGTAATCCTTGCGCAGGCGCGCTCCCTTGGACAGCCGAAACCTCCCAAGCTCCAGTTCATTGCTTGAAGGCTCTCCATTTTTTAAACGAAACTCCAGCTTTCGTACACAAAAATCTTCGGTAGACAGTTCCGGATACAGCCTTAGGCAAACCGTCACCGGCTGCTCATATGCCCGAAAAGGGATGGTTTCCTCCTTTGTCTGCACAATCTGTCCCTGATGCCAGATTGCCCCCTTAGAAACCGTAACCGCTTCGTTTTCATAAACCATGTCAAATCCAAATAAAACGCCGTCCGACCAGCCCTCCAGCCCAAGCCTCGCCAACTCCTGCGGAAAATCCCTTAGCGCCTCCAAGCTTTCTTTTTTTAACACTCTTCCCTTTTGAAACAGCGGCTTTACATAATCCTGCATCCGTCAATGCCTCCCGTCAAAAAAATCCGTCTCCCACGCCCCTTGCTCAAACGGCACAAAACCTGGCGCACAAGCATAAAGCTCATTTTCCTCCCGCGCCGTCTCAAGCGCCAAAAACCCCCAGTTTTGTGAATCGCCATAAATAAACAGCCTTAATTCCCCGTTTCTCATGCTGTCTAAATCTTCCTGGCGGATAAATGGATAATCCGTCAGCAGCTTTTCATATCCGGTCGGCTCGCTTTTTTCCATAGAAATCCTGTAAGGGATGCAAAAAACCTCCCGCTCCAACCCATCGTAAAGGTGAAACTGCACCTCCTTTGTGCCGATCGGCCTGGATAAATACCCATACGTCTCCCCCATCGGGACTCCACGTTCGAGCAATCGCTTTTGCCGCCCTGCCATCTCATAATCCTCCGCCGTCAGCGAATAAGGCGCGCGCGCAGGCTCATAGCTAAGCGCAGCCCGTATCCTTCCAGTCTTTTTGTCCAATTGATAGGCGATTGCGCCATCGATGCACAAAAATTTCCGCTCACAGCCGCTTTCTCCCGCGGTTTTCGCCTTCCTGCCCGCCACATATTCTTTCATAACCTCACGAAACAGATCGATCTTGCTGCTCTGACCGGACAAAACAATGCGATCTATGTCCATCAGCCGCCCGCTTTCATACCATGGCTCGATAAAGCTTTTGAAAAAACCATAAATATCCGGCTTCAATAACAGGCTGACCTCTTCTTTTTCCACCGCTAAGGGCGGACAGCCCATGCGGGTTTCAAATCCTCCCTTTCCCCTGCGAACAAATAAATAAAAATCGTCAAAACGCCCATGCGCCGCTCTATCGGAAAATAAAGCCGAAAGCTCCACGCGGCATACGCCTGGCTGGAAAAACAGCTTTTTTTTGACGGCTTCCGCCAGACTCCAAAGGAAATAAAAATTTCCCCGAACCTTTAAATACATATTCTCCGGCTGGTTCCGATAAAGGTCAAAGCAGGTCGGTATAAAACTCTCCGCCTCTTTGTATGCGCTGCAAAAAAACGCGTATGCTTTCTCCACCCCTTCACGATCGACTTTTTCATACACCTGGGACAAAACGCCTGGAAACAGCGCGTCCATTGTGGCGGGCTCCTGTCCCAAAACCCATTCCGTCAGCCGGATCTTTAAAAATTGCATGACTCGCCAGGTCAGATGGTTCCCGCCAAAATTCGTATCCCCATGGGCATACGCCACATGCATTTTCAGATCGCTTGTGATGCCTTCGTTTGTGATCGTATAATCGCAGCTTACCATATCGCTGGTCCCACCGCCGCAATCTAAGATCAAAAGCTGCTTTTCCACTCCATCGTCGTAATCCAGCTTTCGTATCCCTTTCTCTAAAAAATGGTACGCTACGGCAACCGCTTCATCCGTAACGTCCTCTGTCTGCACCTCGTATTCCGGCAAAGCCTCCTGGTACATCCGCAAAAAAAGCTCCTTTTGCTTCACTGGACAGGTAAAGCAGAGTTTCGGATAACGCACCCTGTTTTGCTGCTGGGCGCGATCGATGATATATAACAAAAACGCCCGGATCAAAAACAGGCGTTCCACCTCACAGGCATTCCCTTCCAAATCCGTCACCTGAATCCGCTGTTTATAACGCGAAACCCAGCGCTTCATATCGTAAAAAATACTGCCCCTGGCAAAAAAACCTCTGTTTTTTTCTGCCTGCACTGCCTCTTCGCCATAAAAATAGGTCATATGCTCCGGGATCCCATCGCCGCAATCCTTTATGGCAAGCACGCTTGGACAGACCGCGCAGCTATCGCATTCCCCCAGCCTTCGATTTTCACAGTCCAAAACAAATGGGAAAAAAATCCGTCCCCCCTTCCCTCCTGCCTCGTTAAACGAAAAACCGACTCCCGCCGTCGTATAGGAAGTCCCGTAATCGATGATCAAAGGCTCGGATGACTCTGGAACCTCTTTGATCCATACCTGCGGAACGAGGATTTTTATATGCGAAAGGAGCTTGCTTTTTTTTCGTCCTTTTGCGTGATAACAGCAAATGGCTTCCTCCACATACATAGGCTCCAAAAATACAAGCTCCCATTGCTGAAATCGACCGGCTGGTATCTGGGGGTTCATTCGTTTTGCGTCCAGCCGCATCCGGTATTTTCCGCCGCCCATCTTATCCAACAGCAATACGGCATGGATTTCTCCGCTCCCATCCCGCAAAAACGCGTACCTGCCAAGCTCTTTATCAGGCTGCGCCTGACATATGGCTTCTTTTTCATTTAAAAATGACTGCCCTTGGTACAGCTCCAGCCGAGCGGGCGCCTCTATCCCGCCCATTTGCGCATCTACAGCATTTTCAAAGGCTTCCTCCAGCCTTTTACAGCCCTCTTTTTGATAAACGTCAATGCCTGGCTTTTTCACAACCCCAAGATAGCGGTAGAGAAGCTCCACAAGCTCTTTTTTCTGATGCAGCGTATCCATGGTCGGCGGCTTGATATTCTCCGCGCGGCAGATTTCCCGAAGCCTTGGCAGCTCAAACGCTTCCAGCTCCTCTTTGGTATAGAGGCGGCGCATTGTATTTTTCCTTAATTTCCCCAATTTATAGGTTTCATACTGCATATGCCGCACCCCTTTTTGTCAAATTTCCCGATTCCTATCCAACCAAAATCCGTTTACGCCAAAACAAATTCCTCCAGCCGCATCGTCTCCCCATACCCGATCGCTCCATACGTCTTTGTCCAATGGATCGTGCAGGCGCAGGTCAATGGCAAAAATAGGCGCGCTAAAAATAAGACTTTTTTCTCCTGCGCTTCCTCATAGGGCTGTCGCATATAAAAGACAAACTCCTCCCCTTCCCGGATATATGCCTCGCAGGGGGAAAGCAGCGCCAAAGCCGCCCCGGACAGACAATATGCCGCATCCGCGGTATCGTAAAAACAAAGCAGATACTCCGCGATCACCCGCTTTTCCATCCCGGTAAACGCCGCAAGCTCCGTTAGCCCTCCATATACGCCCCGTTCCATGTCCCGCAGCAGCAGCCTGATATGAAAATCATGCCGGCACATCCCAAATTTCAGATCTAAATCCGCTAACTCATGCAAAATAACATCGCAAAGAGCCTGGTCAAATTCTTCATAACCGTCATCGTCCGGCGTAAGCAGCGGGTCAAAGATCTCAAAAAAACGCACATAGGGATTCACGTCCAGTCGGGCAGCGCCATCCTCATAGTTCCCGTTTCCATAAAGGCTGTCCGCCTGTAGCTCCAGATAAGGGGACACCCTGTTATTTTTCACGATATAATGCAGTCTGGAAAAATCCCCTTCCTGCTGTAGCACAGATAAGTAGGGAGCCCAAATCTGGTTGCTTTCTACCATATGACCACCTCGTTACAAAATAGGAAGCTTCTGATCAAATTTCCAAAGCCTAACATAAAATCCCCGTCCACGCATACTCATCGGTGCACAATTGCAGCTCTGACAGCAGAAAAAACATTTTTTCATAGCGAAAAATATCCTCTCTGTCTTTTGGGCGGAGCAAAACCGCGATCTTTCTTTTCTGCTTTAAAAAAGAATGCAGGCGGATAAACGGATTTAAGTCTATGGCTTCCACTTCCCCTTGCATATCCGGGCGCACATCTAAAAGCTCAAAGTCTAAAAATGCCTCATAGGAGCCTAAAATGCGCTCCACCTCCCCTTTCGTCCACAAAAAACGAGGCTGTCCCATCGCCTGTCTGTCCGCATGGCGAAGCTTTCTTTTATTGGTCGAAATCGGGTACAAAAGCTTTGTATGATCCTTTTGCTCATAAAACGGCTCTATTTTTAAAAGCTTTAACTGCGGATGCGCTTCTTTTTGCGTTCGAACCAAAAGCTGCCCTTTAAAATCGCAAAAGACAACCGAAAATAAGTCTTCCTCTTCCGGCGCCGCCAAATATCCCGACTGGCTGTCCTCCAACAAGATCCGGTGGGCATAATAAGATAGATTGCCAGCCGCCTGAACCTCCACCTTAGGTTTGCATAGCTGTTCGGATAAGTTCCAGACAAGCGCTGCGTCATCGATCACAAAGTCAGAAAACTCTCCCAGATCAACGCTTACCTTTAAGATCACAGCGTCCTTTGGCACAACCCCCTCCTGATCTCGAATGTCTAAAAACTTATACAAAAACGGGCAGTTAATCGTGTGCCACCTTCTGCGATTTGCCAAAAAATGCCGATACAGCTCATAAATCACTTCCTGATATGCCTGACAGTATGTAAGGAAAACGGTTGTAAGATATTCCCCCTGATCTGTCTCAACCCTTGCGCGATATGTCCCTGACAGGCATTTTTTTACCTGGATATGATCGCATGCTAAAAATAAAGTTCCAAGACAGCCCTCTGAATGCCGCCCCTTTGTGAAAACCTCAAAGAAACTGCGGCTTGCGCTGTCTATGCCATCCTTTTTACAAACGCCTGTATGTATATAATAATGGGAATCGGGATCTTTCCTTTCTCCGTCAATTTTTTGCTCCAGCCGGGCAAAGCTTTCTTCATTATAAGTAAGCAGCGGATCAAACACATCCACCAACACATCCTGCAACAGCCTTTTTTGCACTGGGTCATGGATTTTCGCTATCCGAGACGCCAAAAGCTCTTTTTTATGATCCATTTATCCTCGCCCCCATTACGCTGCCGCCAACCGATCGCCGCTTCCATCTTGCGGCTTTTTTCGATCATCGCCGTTTATCCCTACGCCCAGTTCCCGTACGCTTTGCTGCTTTTGCCCTGTTTCTATTTTCTGACTGCTACTTTGCTGCTTTTGCACGGTTTGTGGAGCTTGCTCCGTTCCCGATTCCGGCTGCGTTTTTTGCCCCTGCTCCGTTTCCGAGCCAGATGTCTCGTCCATGTCAGATGTCTCGTCCTGTGATGGCGCGTCCGCCTGTTTTAACTCATTCATCGCATCGTAGACCGCTTCCGCCCTTTCGTCCCAAACATTTAACTCCTGGTATATTTCCAGCGCGTCTTTGTATAATTCCATAGCGGCAGGCGCGTCCCCGCCCCTGGCCGCTTCTTTTGCCTGGAGCGAATACCTGGCCGCCTGGGCAAGCCGCCCCTCACGCGCCTGCTCCGCCGCTTTTGCTTCCGCTTCGGCAACCGCCTGCCCCAACGAGGTAATGTCTTTATACAGCTTGTCCGCGTCTTCGCTGGAGCCGGAAAATTTATTGTACTTTGAAAGCGCCTGCTTGTATAATTCCCTTGCCCTTTCTGTCCTTCCCTCTTCAAGCGCGTTGTTTGCGTTTGCAATATACGTATTGATCTTTATAGCCGCCCGGTTTGCCGCCGCCGCTTTTTTTTCTGCCGCCGCTTCCTCTTTTTGCTGCGCGGCTTCCTTTTGCTTTTCTTCTTCTTCCGCGCTTACTTCTTTTTGCTTTTGACGAATCGCAAATATCTTTGCCTGCACATCCCCTTGCAGCTTTAAGTCAATAAGCTTTACAAGCTCATTCAACGCCCGGTTATATTGAAACAGCGCCTCCTCATAATCCTCCGTGGACTGGTACATATCGCCTAATGAAATATACTGCAAAACCTGCTGCCTTGCCACAATTTCTTCTATCCGCTCACTGGAGGTCTTTACAAGCTCGTCTAATTCCAAATACGCCGACTCTTTTTGAATCTGCGTATACAGCTTCTTTGCCTGTTCATATTCCTGCGCCTCATAAGCCGCGTCCGCTTTCTGGCATAACTGCAAAACCGCTTCCCGGTCGGCAACCTTCCTTGAAAGCTTCTTTTTTTCTTCGATATACTGAAAATTATGAAAGCTTAGCCCTTCCGCCTGTTCCACCGCCTGTTCGTATTCTTCTAGCGCCCGTTCATAATTTCCATAGCTAACGTACCGCTCACCCCTTTGATCATATGTTTCGACCTCTTTTATTTTCTTCCTGTCCGCCGCCCGGATAAATAAAACTACGATAACGGACAGAAAAAAAACGATTGAAACGGCAACAAAAACAGCCCACAAAAGCCGTTTTCTTTTTTTCTTTTTTGAAACGTCTTCTTTAAATGTTTTTTCTATATATAAAAACGCCGCCGTAAAGCTCCCCATTCTCTGGTCATGCTCTTCTTGCAGGCTTAGCAGCAGCTCCTGTAAAATCTCTAAAAACTCTTTGCCTGTATTCGTATACTCATACGCATCCAATATCTCAATTTCAGATAAACGCCCCCAAAGGTTGCTTGTGGCAAAAAGGATCGTAGAGCCTTCGGTCAGCTCCATGACTTTCGAAACAAATGGCTTCACACGCTTTTGCCTGCCTAAATATTCCGTCAGGTTATGAATTTCCTCCCGGTCCGGCTCTCCATTGCTTTTGGAGTCCGTTATGCTTTGGTCTAAAATGCTTTGATAATTCGTTTGTGTTTTACTGATATGTGTAAATAAATTTTCATATAATATATAAAGCTTCGTATTTCCGCAATACGCATAACGCATTCTCGTATAATCCGATACAAGCACCGTCAGGCTGACCTTTAGCTCGCTGCGCGTGCTGTGCAGTATCACCTGGTCATTGGCATAGCGGATATATTCCTTTAGCCGCTTTAGCGACGGCTTTTTCTCAAACGCTGTCAGAGCGGCTTCCACCGCGATCTGCGCGCTGTTTTCCTTTGTTTCGTTGTCATAGCTTTCCGCGATTGCAATGCAGACATAATTTTCCAATGGGGTATATGCGACATACGTTTTATCTATGGAATCATATCCCTGTTCCGATATAAAATCCATCACAAACCTGCTGTTTAAATTTCTCATATACACCCCTCGACTAACACAATGGCCGCGTTTCGCGCCATTCTTTTATTTTTTTCTATTACACCCATCATCATTTGCTGCGCTTTCTCATATGGATGCGCCTTTTTTTTCAAATAGGAAACCATTTCTTTTTCATTTAACGCTTCCCATACGCCCCGTGAAATCATTCCCGCTGTCATCCCTTTTCTAAAATCTACTTTGCCGCATGTTCCTCTTAAAAGCCGGTAACCATTGCCGTCATATAAAAAAGCCTGGTTACTCCCTACCGAATAATAACACAAGTTTCCATTTTCGGCAATCTGAAAGCTAAGGGACAGACAAGGTATTTTCCCCAAATAGATAATTTCACGCAGATCCCGTAGGATCTTTGCGGCGATCGTGTCCGAAAATTCTGAAAATCCCACCTCCTTAGGCATATGGCGAAGCTCCCTCATACACGCCTCTACCGCAAGAACCGCGCCCCTTCTTCCATTAATATGGTCTATTTCCCCTTCCGCCAGCGCAGCCAGGCATCTGGGGCCGCAGTCTGTCGCAAAATAACTGCTCTGCATCTGATAAGCGCCGATCGACTGGGCGTTTCCAACCTTATACGTTTCCTGCACGCCTACTCATTCTCTTTCCAATGAAACACAAATCCATCGTTTTCTCCACATAACGGCACAAAGATAAATACGCTTAACCCAATCTTGATCCTGTCGCCCGCCTCTAACATACGCGGTTCATAGACCGCGTCCCAATTATCCTCTGCGTCCAATAAATAAACAAGCCCCTGGGAATCTCCCGGCAAAAGCATCGTCCTGTTTTTCTCCGGGTCATAAACGATCACCGCATGGTTCCTGGGACTGATCGAGTCATCTCCGATGATGCGTATTTCCATATCGCCGCTTCGGCCGATAAAATTTTTTTCCGCAATGATGCGGTAATCCCTGCCGCGGGAAGGCCCCTCTAAGCACACCAGCCATCCCGTAACCGGCTTTAACACTTCTAAATCGTTTAAATATACAAAATCACTGTATTTTCCAAGAGGGTCTTCCTCCTTGCCGCTGTTTTTGTGAACCGCGGTATTACAGTACGGGCATACGTTCCCATACCTTTTTTCACTAAATAAATGACCGTTTTCACAACGAATCAGGCCCATTTTCTCCCTCCAGCTCCTCTTTTGTCGCCTTACAGTTCAAGTCCCTTTGATCTGTAAACTTATCCCCGCCCGTTTTGAAAACGAGCTTACATGTATCCGCATAAATAACGTCCGTCTCTTTAAGCTGGTAGAGCATCCCTTCCTTTAGCCTGTAGATCCTGTTTTCACTCCCACGCTTTAAGCCTACCGGACGGGTTTTCGATAAGATTTCAAAATACCAGCTCCCATTCGCCAAGTTGCACACCCCATACACATGCCTGTCAGAAGCCGGCTCATGCATACTTTCTACAAATACCTGCTTCCCCTTTTTCGCTCCCGTAACCAGAAACGAAGCCTTATCCTGAAGCGTCACCTCTCTTTTTATTTTCCCGTCGCCATCCACGATCAAAATCGACGTAAAGGGCGACGTATTCTCTCGCTTCATCCATATCCAGATAAGGAAGATAAAATAGACAAAAATGCATGCCGCCAGAAATACGGATTGGATCAAAAATAAAGCGACGATCTCACGCTCCACCCCCGCCCTTGCTAAAGGCATGACCGCACGGGACAAATAAGCGATCTGGCAGATCAGATAGACCAAAACACATGCAAGGATGCATCTATGCGCTGTCTGGTTTCCATTCATACGCCCTCCTAATAAATTCAGGCATTTTTTAATGATATCACATCCATTTATCTTTTTAGAAAGGCGCACATTTGCTGCGCGCCTTTTTGGGCAGTCTTTCTAAATAAAATCTTACAAAATCCCGCAAGCTCCTATTCAATGACTACGCCGTCGATCCTGTCCTTTTTCTGCTTCACAACCAGCTCAAATTCGCCGTCTGTCTTTGTAAATTTCTCGTTGTAGGACACGACGAACGCATGGGAAAACTCATACTTTCTTGGCGCGGTCGCATGCTGGTACTCTACCGTCACCTTCTTATACGCGTCCGCGCTCTCCGGCTTTACCAAAGCCCAGGTCGCCATGCTCTTTGCAGCGTCCCGCATAAACAGCTTATCCGCGTCAAACGAAACCTTTCCATGGATAATCAGCTCCGCTTCAATGTCAGAAGACCTTGCAAAAGAATCTTCCGGTATCTTCGAGTTAAACGTTACATCAATAATTTCTTCACTTAACTCTGTTACGTCGGCAATCACAATTTTGTACGCCATAAATCAAACCTCCTTTTTTCATTTTTGAAACCTTTTTGCTTCCTTTTATTAACAGACGTACCAGATACGCCTATTAATCCGTATTGATCTGAAGCTCCATATTTTCCGAAACTCCCGCAAAATTAATCTCGATATTGTAAGTGGTGTCGTTGCAGTCGCCTTTTTCAATACCGTCGCCCTCCCTTAGGATGGAATTAGCATAATTGGGCGAAAGCTGCCACTCCTTTACTTTCCCGCCGGACTCAAATATCCGGTCTATCCGGTCTTTTTTATAATCGCTTGTCATTGCGCCAATCATACGGTACAGATATGTCCTGGTCGTTTCTCTGAAAATGCTTTCAAAGCCGCCATTTTTGCTTTCATTCATACAGCGGGATTTATACACAGTGATCAAATTGATCGCGTTCCCGCCAAGCTGGTTTTTATCAGAAGAAAATACAAATCCATATTTATGCTCGTTGATCACGCTCTTCGTTTCCGCCGTATACCCCGCGATCTCCTTTGGCATCGTCGTTGTCACCATCAGCGCGTTATCCCCGGCTTCAATGTCAAACCGCACTCCCGGGTATTCTTTTTTTACCTTTCCTGCAAATTTTGCCGACAAAAAGTTCGGGCACTGGTAAGCAGCGACGATACCCGCCGCAACATACGCCGCTCCGATATATACGCCATAAATCCAAAACTTCATAAAGTCGTCCCGGTCTTTTGAAAATTCCAGCGTGCCGTCTGGATTTCGGATCGCTTTCGCGCCTAAGACCACCCGGGATTTATTGCTTGGGATTACGGTAAAATTTGGCAGGCACGGGATCGCATAGCGGCTGTAATCGGTATTTTCCAGATATTCGGTATTTTCCATATACTGATCCATGCCATGAGTCGCAAGCTTTAAAAATGTGGTGTCCTCGCTTGCCTCAAATGAGAAAAACACCTGTATCCGATATCCTTTGATCGCGTCCAGCAAAACCTGGAGATCGGAAATCGGCGTAGGCACAAGCGTAACCCCGGTATCCAGATCGCCCGTATACCCGAACTGCCGCATCGTGTCTTCATCCAGCTCCATCTCCCGCTCATCTGAATATTCAATGTTTGGAACGATCCCAAACCAGATGGTATTGCTGTAATCGGATTTGTTATTGACCGTCTCTAAATATTTTTTTAAATTCTCCAGGTTCTTTTCCTCTAAAATCTCATCCATGCTTGCGTTCACGATCAAAAGGGACGGGCGCATCATTGGCGACTTTGGCTGATACTGGTCAAAAAAAGCCTTTACGCTTAAAATCTTTTCGATCAAAAGCTTTGCCGTACGGATAAACGCTTTCTGCCAGCTTGCGTTGATCGCGGAATATTTATTGTAAAGCTCCACCTTATCGTTAATGTCCATTGCGATCAGCTTATCCGGCATCTTATCCGTAAACGCGGCAACGATCAGCTCCTTGGAAAGCGATGAGGCCGCTGTTTCTTCGTTATATTCCTGTCCGACGGAAGAATAAAGCTCCCGCATCGTTTCATGGTACTGCTCCTCGATCACGGAAATAGACAGCTCCTTATAGCTTATCTTTTCTTTTTTCGCCGCGCCTTTATTCACCGCAAGCTCCGCCTTGCCGGACTTTGCAAGCTGCGTGCTTTCCTCTTTCCCGCCTTTATCCGTCAAAAGCCCCGCAGGGTTATCCGACGCCTTTAACGCGACTATCTCCGCGTTTTCATTAAAGACCGGAAGTGCCGGATTAAATTCCGTAATCCCTTTTTGCGACGCGCGCACCACAGTATCCAGATTATCTTTGATCATTCCAAGCATCAAGGTCAGCTGGGAAGCGGTCTCATTGTAATATTTTTTTGTCCGGTCAAGCTTTGATTTCAGCTTTAACACAGCGTCCTGCTTGGCCGGGGAATCGCTTTCAAATTCCGCGTTTTTATTTTCCAGATACGAGATATCCTTTTTCAGCTTCTTAATTTCTTTTAACGTCCTGTGCGGCGCAAGCATTTCCGTCACTTTTTCATAATTAAAAGAAGCGTTCGTCGCGCCGGATGATTTTTTCGTATCCATAATGGATATAAACATTTTAAGGAACGTGTTGCTGCGGTCGATCACGATCTTTTTCACAAGAGGGTCCGGTATGCCGGCAGGCTTTGTCAGCTCATACACCATCCCCCTCTCCTGGTCGAAATAGCTGTAAATTGTCGGCTGGAACTTTTTTAAAAAATCATCAAAATTTTTCACCAGAAGGGCATTGTTAATTTCCGCCACTTTCTCATCCGTAAGGCTTTTTGAATTTTCATCCACGTCCGACATAATATTGAACATATTAAACACTTCCGGATTCACCACATCAAACAAAATCGTCCGGTTCGTCTGTTCTATAATTTCCATAAAAAGCCCTCCATTGTACATCACCGCATTGAACTTTAAACTATTGATTAAATCGAAATACTGTTACCTTTATCATAGTATATTTGATTATATTTGTCTATATTTTTCTACAAACTTCATACTTTTTTTATTTTCCTGCAAAGCCGCGGGAAAGCGCCACAAGCGCCTTTGTGAATGGCGCGGGCTGAACTGTTACGGCTTTTTATAAAAGTACATAAAAAATACATGACATTTGAAGTTTTTTGTGTTAAACTAGAGGATATATGAAAAATGCTTTCTGACGGATGTATTCCACAATTTGTGGGAGATTTATGCCAAATGAAGGGCGCAAGCCCGCTTTAAGGAGACATTGTCAAAATGACAGATGAATATATGCAGTATATGGAAGCGCAAAAAAATCAAAAGCTGTTTGAAATGGAGGAACTTTACCAGTCCCGGTTAGACGAATTTATCCCTGCAATCCAAGACAGCTTAAACCAGAGCTTTCAAACTGTGGTGGCATTGCAAAAAAATGGGCGGCTTGGCGAAATATCCTATTTGGAATACACGTTTTTATATACAAATTTAATAAACCAAAAAGACGCGGCTCAGGTGCGCGTTTATGATGATAACTGGTACTTTGATCCTTACCAGCGCGTGATCGGCGAATTTGACTATTCTTTGCTATTTACAAAATACTGGGAGCTTTGGACGCAACTTTTATCTGGGAGAAAACGGTCTGCGAAAGCTGCGACCGCGAAAGAAACCATTTCTTTTTTGCTTTCCTGCGCCAGCCAGTTTTACAAATATATTGCGGCGGCGGTTTATTTTTCCATCCTGCCGTGCATTAGTGAAGATCCCTTTCAATCGATCCTGCGCGCAGATGAATTTGAAATAAACGTCGGTGAATATATGGCATACACAAAGGCCGTTTATAAAGAAAACCGTAACCGCAGCTTAAAAGCCGCCTTAGACTGGTTTGCTCTGCGGGAAGAATACGATTACGCATTTGAAGCTTTTTGCGGGCTGGATTTCTCTGGCGCGGATCTTTCGGAAATCGACCTTCGTTATGCGGATTTAAGACACGCTGCTTTCAAAAATACCGATTTTGAAGATTCCCTTTTGTATGGCGCAAGGTTTTGCCATGCAAATTTGCAAGGCGCCGACTTTTGCTACAGCCAGATACACGAAGCGGATTTTACCGGGGCAGACCTTGCCAATGCCCGTTTTTGCAGGGCATACGCCTACCGCGGCGCCCCTGATCCTGTCCACTGGTTAAACGTCGGATATCGGAGCGTCAATTTTCACGCCGCCAACCTCACCAACGCGGATTTCACCCATGCAAGCATCTATGACGCGGACTTTACCGGAGCAAACATGACCGGCGCAAAATTAGACCGGGCGCAGCTGGAACGTTTTGCGCTGTCTTTCGAACAAAAACAATCCGTTACGGTCATCGATGGATAGGAATAGCAAAACTGATTCAGATAACAAAAAAACAGAAAGCAGGTAAAATATGGATTATTTCTTAGTCAGGCAGCAAGGCTCTATTTCCATACCAAATGTATTGCTTAAAGAAACAAAACCAAGCCCATCTGACAGCATGGAGCCTTCCGTGCGGATCATGGAAAGCGGCTCGTCTTGCAAAGAAATACATCATCCGTCAGCAGACGCTTTCGCAGAGCTTGACAGATTCGATTATATCGCAAACGAACATCTGCTTAGCGAACGGCTCAAAGATCTAATCGAGCAATATCTTCCAGAACAATTCTGGCGCCCCTGCGTTTTCGTGGACTTAAAAAGGAAAGAGCAAAAGACCTTCTGGTTCCTACCCACTCTGCCTTATGCGCCAAAGCGGGTAGATATGGCGCCAAACGGCATTCCTGACGCCATTTATATAGAAGCTTGTGATTTTGCCAAAAGCTCGCCCGGGATTTTCTGCGTCCGAAACCGAAACGGAGCCAGCTTTTTGATCGTTCATTTATCGGTGGCGGAAAGCATCCTGCGGCGGGGGATCTGCGGGCTTAAGCTAGAGCGCATTTAAAATCAGATCACACAACCTCGTCAACGCTTACCGCCTCTACCGCCATTGGCGGGGCCTGCGCCGTTTCCACCGGAATATCCATTCCGCCAAGCTCCAACGATACGCCGCCGCAGGATCTGCCGTTTGAGGCTTCCTGCTTTTCCTTTTCCAACCTGCCAAAAAACGCCCTTAAATATTCCATATCCGCTTTGATAATATCCCGCAGCTCCTCCTGGCGATGCTTTCGTTTTAATTCTTCTAGGTCTTTCGGCTTTGAGACAATCTGATCCAGCTTCCCAAGCTCCTCTGACAGCTCCTCAAGCTCCTCCTCTTTTCCAAATTCCCGCATCATCTCCTGCATTTCTTCCTGCATCTGCTCTTGCATTTCCTTAATCTGTTGACGCATCTGCTTTTGAAGCTCCTTTTGATATCGCCGCATCTCCTCCCCGTCCATAGCCGCGCCGTCCTCCTGCCAGGAACTATCCTCTAGCGCCGAGCGCAAATCCTCGTCAGATTCTTCCTCCCGGTTAAAACGATCCTCCTCGGATGCAAGCCGTTTGGCATTTTCCTCTTCTTTTAGATGCTTTTGCCGCTTCTTTGCGATCCGCACCATTTTATCCGCATGGATGATCGCATCCTCCAGCTCCTGGTCGTCATATTCCCCTGTCCGAAGCTTTTTTCGAAGGTTCGCCGCCTGGGCGCGCGCCCTGATCACCGCCTGTCCCGCGCTGCCAGAGGTTTTGGAGCGCAAGATCAACGTGGATATCTCTTTATAGCGGTACGGAAGAGTTTTCTTTGGCTTTTCCTGCTTCCCGCTCCTTTTACTGTAAGCCGCCTGGCCTACCGCGAAACCATTTCTGTCATAAATCACACGCCTGCTTATGCCGGTATAGACATTTCCAAACATCATCCCCATATTGCATTCCCCCTTTCGAAAGCCTCAAATGGATGTCACAAATGCGTTTTGTTCTTTTTATATAATATCGGAAGATTAACGCCAGTTAATAATAGGCAGGAGTCAATTTCATATCAGATGTTACAATAGCGCAAAACCGTAACTGGTTCGATGGATGTATTTTCCTGAAATATTTGCTTTCTGCGTTAATTGTGTTATAATTTTTATAAGATGAAGAAAAAAGGCCGCAAGACGCTGCATTTTCAGACCAAATTTTTATTCGCGGAGGCATATTTGAATGGCAGAACCACTTACTTTGTATAAATTAATGATACTTTCCATGCTTGAACAGTCCAGCGCGCCGCTGACAAATACCGTGCTCTCTGATTTTTTTCTGGGAAAAGAATATACGAGTTACTTTACATTGCAAGAAGCTTTGCATGAATTAGATGAAGCGCAATTCATCCAACAGGAATCGTCCCATAACGACGTGCAGTATTACATTACGCCGGCAGGACGGGAATCGCTTCAATTTTTTGAAAATAAGATCAATTCAGAAATTCAGGCGGACATTAAGCAATATATTACAGACAACCAGATACCAATCGTTTCATCCGCGTCGTCGTTAGCGGATTACTACCTCACGCCGGAAAAAAAATACGCGGTCCACTGCCAGCTGCGCGAAAAAGGAATCCCACAATTGGATCTAACCTTAAACGTAATGAACAAAGCGCAGGCGGAGGTGATCTGCGCCAACTGGGAAAGCCAGGCGGACGACATTTATATGCTGCTGATCGACCATTTATTGCAATAAACCTAAATTTTAAAAAACAAAAAGCCAAATAGCGCTTTGATATCGGCATATTTCCGATTTCCGTTATCTATACTCACGACCACTAAAATTTGCCAATAACGCCGACTCACGAGCGTTGTTACCTTAAATCTATGGTAAACTTTATCGCTCGTGAGTATAAGCGTCATTTGGCCTTTTTGGATGTTTATATTTTTTGTGATGTTTCTGATTATTCTTTTGCACAGAAAATCCAAACTTCCCAAGCATCTTTCCCAATTCGAAATACCCGCCGTGGGAATACGAAACCAGTCCGCTTTTGCCTAACTGCAACGCCCCATTTTCATCCAGCAGCGTATCCTCCACCTGCACCGCCGTAACGTTTGCCAAAAACAGGTCATGGCTGCCAAGGGGCAGGATTTCGGTTACCTGGCACTCAATATTGACCGGACTTTGCGCGATCCCAGGGCAGCTTACGGTATGCGATCGACAGGCCGTAAGATGCGCCTGGGAAAATTTATCGATATCCTTTCCAGAGCGGACTCCGCACAAATCCGCCGCTCGAACCAGCTTTTTTGTCGTAAGGTTGATCACAAATTCTTTCGTATCGCGGATGATCGCATAAGAATGGCGGCTCTTTCGAATGGAAATCGATGCCATTGGCGGATTGGTGCAGACCGTGCCGCACCAGGCGATCGTAATGATATTTGGCTTTTCCCCCGGACGTTTGCAGCTGACCATGACTGCCGGCGTTGGATAAAGCATATTTCCCGGCTTCCATAATTGCTTTGGCATAATCCCGCCTTTCTTATTGGATTTCCGTTTTATGTATGACGTATTGCAAAGCGTCCAACAGCTCTGGGATCAGCTGCTTTTTTCTTGACACCACACCGCGCAGCCGATAGCCGTCGTTTACCTTCTGCTTGCGGAACGCCCGGATGAGAGCCTCGTCCGCCCCGTCGCCCATGCAGATGACCTCGGAGGATTCGTTGTAAATATCGGTCAGCATGACAAACACCATTTGCAGTTTCCGCTCACTCATGATCGTTTCTAAGTAAGGCAGTATCCGCCTTTTTACTTCCTCAAGCTCATCCCTGCTCATGGCGCTGATCTGGCTTACTCCAAACTGGAATTTATCAATTGTAAACGTCTTAAAATCCTGGTAACAGATCTCCTCCGTCGTTTTCGCCTGGAAATTGCTGCCTGCGCGGAACATTTCATCCGCGTACCGCTCCATATCGATCTGTGCGATCTGCGCTAACTTCATTGCCGCCTGCTTATCCATTTCCGTACAGGTCGGCGAACGGAACAATAAGGTGTCTGAAATGATCGCGGAACACATCAGCCCTGCCATTTTCTTTGAAATTTCCACGCCGTTTTCTAAATACATCTGGTAAATGATCGTGGAAGTGCAGCCTACCGGCTGATTGCGAAACATTACAGGAACAGGAGTCTCCAAACTTCCGATCTTATGATGGTCAATGATCCCTACAATGTCCGCGTTGCTGATGCCATGCACCGCCTGCTGTTTTTCGTTGTGGTCCACAAGCACCACCCGCTTTTTTTGCATATTCAACAAATTCCGTCTGGAGATCATGCCCACGTAATTCCCATCCGGGTCTAAGATCGGGAAATCCCTATGCCTTACCTTTGACATCACTTCCCTTACATCGTCCACAAAATATTCCGTTTCAAATTTTACGAGATTATTCCGTTTCATGAACTTTTTGATCGGCATACTCTGGGTGATCAGGCGCGATACGGTAAACGGGTCATAGGGCGTGCTGATCACGACGCATTCCTTATCCTCCGCCTCCGCCATAATGTCTTTTGCCACCTGGGTGCCGCCGCAAATGACCATGCAGCTTGCGTTATGCTTAAGGGCGCACCTTTGCATGCTCTCTCTGTCGCCGATAATGACAAGGTCGTCCTGCTCGATGCTTTCCTCCATCATCGGAAGGCTGTTCGCGGCTAAAATAACCTTTCCTTTTGTAAAACGGCCGTGTTCGTTCCCCACAAGCACCGTCCCGTTTAACGTTTCGATCATATTGCGGTAAGGCGTTCTTGCATCCGCCAAAATCCCCCGGTCTAACACGTCCATATAGGATTTGGCAATGTCGCCGTTTACAATTAACCCCACAAGTTCATTTTTATCGCCTACGATTGGCAACGTAACTACCTTGCTCGTAGACATCAGCTCCCATGCTTTTTTCAGGGAAATGTTGCTGTTTACGCCGACTGTCCTTCGAAACGCGATATCCTTTACCTGTGTGCGGACATCGTCCACATAGGCCGGGACCGCCGCCTCAAACTTACGCAACACAAACTTTGTTTCTTCATTTAAATTTCCTGCGCGCTTTGGCTCATAAACCGTATCCCCGATCTGGTTTTGCAAATTCGCATAAGCGATCGCTGCGCATATGGAATCGGTATCCGGGTTTTTATGCCCGATCACCCATACTGTATTTTCCTGCTCAAAATCCACTTAAAACACCCCTGCCTCCATTAATATTAACGCGACTACGCCAACTAAATCCAATACTCCAAATATGATCAGCCAATAAATATATTTTTTCACTGGCTTTATGCTCTTTTGATTCACCCCAACGCTTTCAAACAATGGCTTTTGCTCGTCAAATAAATCTTTTATGTTCCGGTAGCACTTTACATCCTCTGTGTGGATCTTTTCTGACAGCTCGTCTTTTAACCCGGACACATGCCCGTGGATCGCGTCCACCGCCTGTCGCACCTCGCCGGACTGCGCCGCCATCTGGTCTACCTTTTGTGAAAGCTGCCTGTTCGCCTCCGAAGTCATCTGCTCCATGACCCTTTGGTTTTGCTCCGTCAGCGCTTCAAATTCGCTTCGGTTTTCTTCTGATATGCGGCTGATCTGCACGGACATTTTATCAAACTGGTCTGTCACATAGCCCGTCATCTGGTTGATCTGGCTTGTGACCTCCCCTGCCATATCCAAAATTTCTTTTTTCGTATCCGTACGCGCATGTTCCACATGCCCGGAAACCTTTTGGGCGACATCCTCCGCCAGCTGGCCCATATCCGTTTTCACATCGCTTTTAAACTGGTCTATCTGGCCTGTGACCGCCTCCGTCATCCGGTAAATGTCCGTCTTTGTTTCCCTGCCAAGCTGGTTCATCTGGCTGGATAGGCCGGCGTTCATTTCATCCAGCCCGGCTTTTGCCTGTCCGCTTAATTCATCCAGCCTTTCTGTAACCGTAGACGCGGCCTGATGGATCTGTTCTCTTGTTTCATTCTGCGCCTGCTCCATCTGCCCTGTAACGTCTTCTGACATCTGGCGCATATCCGCTCGCATATCCTCCATCTGGTTCGCCTGTCCAAGCTGGTTTAGCATCTTATCCGCCATCTGACGAAAATCCGTGCGCGTTTCTTCCTGCATCCGGCCTATGCTGCCTGTGACCGTATCAGACAGCTGGCGCATTTCGCCTGTGACCGCATCCGTCATCTGGCGCATTTCCACACGGGTATCTTCCTGCATCTGGTTCATGCCGCCTGTAAACGCATCCGTCATCTGGCGAAAATCCGCGCGATTTTCCTCCTGCATCTGATGCAGATTGGCACGGTTTTCCTCCTGCATTTGACGCACTTCTCCTGTGACTGTGTCTGTCATCTGGCGAAAATCTGCGCGATTTTCCTCCTGCATCCGGCTCATTCCGCCTGTGACCGCATCCGTCATCTGCTGCAAATCCGCGCGATTTTCCTCCTTCATCTGATGCAGATTGGCACGGTTTTCCTCCTGCATTTGGCGCACTTCTCCTGTGACCGCGTCCGTCATCTGGCGCATACTGGCGCGGGTGTCCTCCTGCGTCTGGTTCATCTGGCTTATTTGGCCTGCAACGTTTTCCGACATCTGGCGTACGCCGGCATAGGCTTTTTCACTTGCCTGATATATCCTGTCAAACTGCTCGGACTGTGCGCTGACCGCTTCTGACATTTGGCGCACATCCGCGCGGGAATCCGAAGTTATCTGATGCATTTCGTCCAATCTGCCCGTCAGCGTGTCCGACATTTGACGAATGTCAGACCTGGTTTCCAAACCATACCGCTCTAATTGATCCGACATGCCCGCCGACATTTCGCTAATACTTTCTTTTGTATCCCTCGCCATATCGTCGATCTGCCCGGTCAAAGTATCCGACATTTTGGAAATTTTTGCAGAGGTCTGCCTGTTTAAATCCCGCACTTGCGCAGAGGTGTCCTCTGTCAGCCTATCTACTGTCATCTGTAGCTGCGAAACAAGCTCATCCATCTGCTCTCCAACGCCCTGCACGAGCTTGTCAGCTTCAGTTCGCCTGATATTGATCACTTCGTTTAATTTATCTGCTTTCGTCTGCCTTTCATCAACTACAAATTGTAATTCCTGTACTTTTTCCTCTCTGGTATCTAAAAGATCTTGCAGCTTTTTCGCCTTATCGCGAAATTCATCAATTTGCTTTAGTAAGTAATCTTCCTTTTTCATTGCGCGCTGTCTTAGTTCTCTCTCCTGCTTGATCCTGTTGATTCCCGAAACAGCATCATTCCTCCTGTGATTCATGCTTTTTCCTCCAAACAGCAAAATACTGTGTAACAGTCCAGCGCCTTTGAATTGCGCGAAGACTTGACTGAACTGTCACACAATACGATCCAATTATGGCATTATCCTATACCCGTAGGCAAAAAAACTGCCAATAAATTGCCTATGTCTAATTAGTATTTTACCATCTGGCGCCCACTTTGTAAACCGCATTTTTCTTCCTTTCCATCCAGGGGGATTTGCACGTTACTTTTCATATGCAATGTCAGTTAGTTAAGCTCAAGGCTTAGATTCATCATAGGGGTGTAACCAAAT